>JACRHZ010000007.1 GCA_016220175.1 Candidatus Peregrinibacteria bacterium | reverse complement strand
TTCTTATATGTTCTGCTTTGAATAGTATGACTGCTCTCGGAATGCCAAAAAGTTACAAAATAGTATGAAAACCTTAGAAAAAGAAAATTGCTCTTTCCTGAGTCTCTATATTATGATTTGTGCAACAAAGCCATTACGAATAAAACAACCCATTACAAGTCGTCAATTCTGAGGCAACCGAAGAAATTTATAATTTTTTCATGAAAGTTACTGTAGCAAGAATACAAAAATTCTCAATTTTTCATTTTCTAATTCCCTGTTATACTTCGCCTGGAAATTTTCACACTTTCACATTAGTTTCTATGAAAAAAATTGCCATCAATGGATTCGGTCGAATTGGGCGAATGGTTGCCGAAATTCTCCTTGAAAAATATTCAAAAGAAGTCGAACTCGTTGCTATAAATGATCTTACAGACACAAAAACCCTTGCACATCTTTTTCAATTCGATTCCACATACGGAAAAAATGATGATGAAATTACGTTTGATGAAAAAAATATTATTGTTGATGGGAAAAAAATTCATGTTTCTGCCGAAAAGGATCCCGCCATGCTTCCTTGGAAAGATCTCGGAGTTGAGGTCGTTCTCGAATGTACGGGATTTTTTACCAAGCGCGAAGCGATGGAAAAACATCTCAAGGCTGGAGCCAAAAAAGTAATTCTCTCCGCGCCAGCAAGTGACGAAATTGATGGTACTTTTGTCGTTGGAGTGAATGAGAAGACCTATGATCCCAAAAAACACCATTTGATTTCAAATGCTTCTTGCACAACCAATTGCCTCGCGCCACTTGCGAAAGTTTTGGATGAAGTTTTTGGAATTGAAAAAGGACTGATGACGACTATTCACGCCTATACTGGCGATCAACGACTTCTGGATTCTCCTCACAAAGATTTGAGAAGAGCGAGAGCCGCTGGGCTTTCTATGATTCCCACGACGACCGGTGCTGCAAAAGCCGTTGGTCTCGTGCTTCCAAATCTTAAAGGAAAACTCAATGGATTTGCCATGCGTGTTCCTACTCCGACGGTTTCAGTTGTAGATATAACGGTTCTCGTCAAGAAAGAAACATCAATTGAGGCAGTGAATACGGCGCTAAAAAAGGCTTCAGAATCAAATTTAAAAGATATTCTTGGATTTGAAGAAAGGCCACTTGTTTCCTCTGATTTCAAAAAAGATCCACGATCCTCAATTGTCGATGCCGCAATGACAGAAGTCATCGGGGGGAATCTTGTAAAAGTTATTTCATGGTATGACAACGAATGGGGATATGCGAATCGACTCGCCGATCTCACAGTGCTCGTCTAATTTTTTTCTAAAAGAATAACTTTTCTTGCATTTTCTCGAACTCGCGCTCGTGTTTTTCCAACTCTTTTGATATCCTTTCCCCGCTTTTAATATCTTTCATGAATCCAGAGAAGAATGTTCCGAATGATCCAGAACAAACACAAGGAAATTCAGGAGACGAGTTTGTTACTGATGAATTTATAGGAATACAAACCAAAACGAAGTCAGGAAAACTTCTGAAGCTTGATACAGATGTTTTTTATGAGGCAAAGCTGGCAGAAAAAAAACAGAAGGAGCTTGAGATCAGCCAAGCAATGAGAAATAAAGGCGGAATCATCCGTTTTTTTCTCGAGCTTCTCGTGATTCTCCTTATTGTTTCTGGAATTCGAGCATTTATTGCGACGCCATTTCAAGTTGATGGAGATTCCATGAGAGATACTTTGTATAATGAAGAGCGTATATTTGTGAATAAAATTTCAACATATTCGGGGAATATTAAAAGGCAGGAAATTATTGTTTTTCGTCCACCGTATGCCAGTATGATTGCCAAAAGGGGACCAATATGCGCATTAAAAGAACTTTTTTCGAGCGAATCAGATCTTCGCAAACTTTGTGGAACGGAGCCGCAACATTTTATTAAGCGTGTTATTGGTCTTCCGGGCGATACTCTTGAGATTAAGGGGGGAAAAGTATACCTTCTTGATGAAAGTGGCGCTCAAAAAATGTTTAGAGCACTTAATGAGTCGTATCTTAACAAGGAAAATGCCGGAAAAACGTGTTTTAATTCGAGTTGTACTTCAAAAAGAGATGTTGATGGCGAAAGATTTGTGGTGCCAGCAGGAGAATACTTTGTTTTAGGGGATAATCGTCTCCATAGCTCCGATTCGCGTTCGGCTTTTGATACGGGTTCATCTTTTAATCGAGGAACGCCAGAGCCATTTGTTCCGCTCGAAAATATTGTTGGAACTGTTCGGGTCATTCTTTGGCCGCCATCACGATGGGAGTGGTTTTCAGAAATGGAATAGCAAAATACTTATTTCCTTGATTTTAAGAAGGCATGATGTCTTTTTCTGATGACATACTCGTCTTTTTTTGAGATGATGAAAGTACGGTTCACTCAACTTTAGTATGAGATTTTTAAAAGATGTACAAAAAGTGGCAGGGATTCTCTTTTATACTCTTGGAGTTTTTCTTTTTGCAGCATTTCTTTTTTGGAAAAATGATTTTTTTGTGTACGAAACGGAAGTTTTTTTGAGATACGCAGACTTACCATTTGCCTTTCTCGCACTTCTCTATGGTGGAGTCAGTCTCCGCATTTCTCTTGCGGGCTCCCTCCGCGAGGAGAATACGCCACCTGAAGAAAGTGATGATGATGCAGGAGAGCAGCCCGTAATTGATGCTGTTCTCATTGTTATTGGATGCCTTATCTTCTTTGGATTTGTATATTTTGATTTTGCATTTCCAAATATTCTCTAAAAAACTCGGAAAAGAACTTGAGTCTAAATGGAAAACACATTAGACTTCGGGCGCGTTCTTTCCTGTACCGTATTTTAATTTTCGGGGAGTAGCTCAGTTGGTAGAGTGCACGGTTTGGGACCGTGATGTCGCAGGTTCGAATCCTGTCTCCCCGACCAGGAGAATGAGCAACATAGGTGGGTAGCTCAGTTGGTAGAGCATCGGTCTCCAAAACCGAGTGTCGCAGGTTCGATCCCTGTCCCACCTGCCAAACCCGAGTGTCGTCCGCCCCGGCGGATCCCACCTGCCATGAGAGTTCGTAAAGCATGTTTTAGAGAAAATCTTTTGCCATTCTGGAGTTCTCATTTTTTTAAGCTATGGTACAATTTGGTCAAGTTTTTTTTACGACATGATTTTCCCAGAAGAAATTCGAAAAATCGCTACACTTGGATATTTAGAACTTACTGAAGCGGAAGTAGAAAAATATTCTAAAGAGCTCTCAGAAATTTTGGGATTTTTTGAGGCGCTTCAAGAAGTGAATACTGAAGGTATTATTCCAACGGCTCAAGTAACGGGACTTCATGATGTCCTCCGCGAAGATATTTTTGAGAACTGCGAATATTCAGAAAAACTTCTCACTTCTTCTCCAAATCCAATACACAAATCCCAAATTCAAGTGAAAGCAGCTCTCTAATTCTGATGTTTATGTCGATTACACAAATTTTATCGGAATACCTCTCGGGAAAGAAAACAGTTCTTCGGGAAGTCGAAGAACGATTCGGCATAATTGAAAAAAAAGATTCAGAAATTGGAGCATTTTTGTCGCTTCGAAAAGAAAAAGCTCTTGAAGAAGCAAAAGCAATTGATGCGAAAAAAGATTTTTCGAAGCCACTGAGTGGTATCACTGGAGGGATTAAGGATCTTATTTGTACAAAGGGAGAGCGAACAACAGGCTGTTCCAAAATCCTCGAAAATTTTGTGCCGTCGTACGATGCAACGGTAATCAAAAAACTCAAAGCTGCTGGATACGTTTCTCTTGGGAAAACAAACTGTGATGAATTTGGAAATGGTTCATCCACTGAATACTCTGCATATCAAATCACGAAAAATCCTCAAGATACTTCTCGTGTTCCGGGCGGATCTTCCGGTGGTTCTGCTGCAGCTGTTGCGAGTGGAGAATGTACTTTTGCTCTCGGAACCGACACTGGAGGTTCAGTTCGTCAGCCAGCAAATTTCTGTGGAATTGTCGGGATAAAAGCGTCGTATGGTCGTGTATCGAGATATGGTGCTCTTCCGTATGCATCAAGTTTTGACACGATAGGACCATTTGCTGAATCAGTGGAGGATGCGGCAAGAGTTCTTGAAGTTATTGCGGGAAAAGATCCAAAAGATTCCGCTACAGTTGATGTTTCGGTTCCCAAATATACAGACTATCTTTCCTCAGATATTGCGGGGAAAAAAGTAGGAATTATTCGTGAATATTTGGAGGCGGAAGGACTCGATCCAGCAATGAAAAAAGTGGTAGAAAATGCCGCAGAAGTTTTTCGAAAAAAAGGAGCCATTGTCGTTCCCATTTCGCTTCCGCTCACAAAATATGCTGTCCCTACGTATTTTCTCCTCGCAAAAGCCGAAGCGTCAACAAATTTTGCGAGATATGATGGAATTCGATATGGTCATCTGGCGAAAAACACCAGTGATCTCAAAAGTGTGTATAAAAAAACTCGATCTGAAGGATTCGGTACGGAAATAAAAAGAGCAATTATGATGGGAACATATGTTCTTTCCGCTGGATATTATGATGCGTACTATCTGAAAGCGGCAAAAGTGAGAACTCTCATTATTCAAGAATATGCAAGCGCTTTTCGAGAAGTTGATGTGATGCTCACTCCTGTATCTCCATTTCTCCCATTTCAATTTGGAGAAAAGGCAAATGATCCGCTTCAAATGTATCTTGCCGATATTTTTACAGTTACGCCGAGCATTGCCGGCATTTGTGGAATTTCTGTTCCAACGGAAAAAATTGGAAATTTAAAAACAGGAGTGCAAATTCTCGGTCCACAACTCGGAGAGGAAAAGATTATAAATTTTGGATGGCATCTCGAACAAGAATTTTCCCCTTCGTGATGCCTCTTCGGCAAAAAATATTGAAAGAATATTAAAATTGATTGGAAAAAATAAAGATTTCAATTGTAAAATCTGTCGAGGTTCAGTAACATCATTCGCAAGTTACCATATTTTCCTATGACTAAAACTCAACATCCTAAGGTTTTGATTGTCGAAGATGATAGTCAAGTGCAAGGGGGAATTGTGCGGGCGTTCGAAAAGATTGGTTTTGATGTCGTTGTGAGCAATGAAGGAATGGAGGGGATTGTGCAAACAGTCGAAATGAAACCTGACGTTGTAGTGCTTGATCTTCTCATGCCACAAGTAGATGGTTACGAGTACATTTCTGCAATTCGAAAAAGTTCAAACATGAAAATACCTATTGTAATTTACAGTAATCTTTCTGATAGTGGGAGCGTTCAAAAGGCACTTGGGCTCGGCGCTAAAGCGTATTTTAAAAAGGTCGAATGTCCTCCAAAGGAACTTGCGGAAAAGGTGAGTGTTCTCATCGAGAAAAAGTAACTAATCTTCTCTCGAGTCATCTTTTTCCTGTTTCGGGTTCTTCCAGCTGGCGTAATCGCATTTTGGATATGTGTTACATCCCCAAAACACTTTTCCTTTTCGTGTCCTTTTTTCCACTACTTCTCCTTTTTTGCACTGAGGACATTTCATCCCCAGTTGTTTTTCAATCGTCTTAGTTGTTTTACATTTTGGATACTTGGAACACGCGAGAAACTCTCCGAATCGTCCGCTTTTCACGATCATATCTGATCCACATTTTTCACATTTTTCTCCTGCAAATTTTTCGCTGAGCGCTTTAATTTCTGCCTCCTTTTCCTCATCCACCTGAAGTGGGCGAGAATATTCACATTTGGGAAACGTAGAACAGGAAATAAATTTTCCAAATCTCGAAAGTTTCACCACGAGCTTATTTCCACATTTTGGACAGGGTTCCAAGTTTTCGTCTTGTTCTATAACCACATCCGCCTTAGAAACGGTTTTATTCTTGAGTTCAATTTGTTTATGGAAATTCGGATAAAATTGGTCGAGGAAAGTGATGTAATTTTGTTCGCCTTCCGCAATAGCATCAAGATCAGTCTCCATTCGGGCAGTAAATTTTATGTCCACAATCTCTGGAAAATGCTGAAACAGGAAGTCGTTCACCACATATGCAGTATCAGAGGGGAAAAGTGCTTTTCCTTCTTTTAAAACATATCCTCTCGCCATGATGGTGGAAATTGTTGGAGCGTATGTAGAAGGTCTTCCGATGCCTTCTTCTTCGAGTTTTTTTACGAGAGATGCTTCGGTATACCTCGCTGGCGGTTTCGTAAAATGTTGCTGAGGCTCAATTTTTTCCGGATAAAGCACTTCGCCTTTTTTGAGTGGAGGAAGAATATTTTCTCCCTCTTCATTTTTGTCATCATCAAGATCTTCTTGATAGAGCTTAATGAATCCGGGGAAGATAATCACTTGTCCTGTTGCGCGAAATGTATGCATTTTCTTTGTTCCAATTTTTCCTTCAACCAAGAAATCTACAGCAGTATTTTTGAGTTTTGCCTCGGCCATTTGGCAGGCGACCGTTCTTTTCCAAATGAGGGTATAGATTTTGATTTGGTCTGGAGTCAAAAATGATTTTACGTCATCTGGCTTTCGTGAAATTTCCGTCGGACGAATTGCTTCATGTGCTTCTTGTGCACCTTTTGACTTGGTTTTATACACTCGCGGAGATTCGAGACCATATTCTTTTCCATACTCTTTTTCGATAACTGATTTTGCATCAGAAAGCGCTTTTTGAGAGAGATTCACTGAGTCTGTTCTCATGTACGTAATGAGTCCGGAGCTTTCACTCGACTTTCCCTTCCCAAGAGATACTCCCTCGTAAAGCTGTTGCGCGATCTGCATTGTCTTTTTTACCGAAAACCCAAGCTTTCGTGAAGCTTCCTGTTGCAGAGTTGAAGTTGTAAATGGTGGAGACGGATTTCTTTTCGTTTCCTTTTCTTCCACTTCATCGACGACAAATGGCTGTTTATGAACAGCTTCTAAAACAGCTTTTGCTTCGGCTTCATTTTTGAGAACAATCCTTTTTCCATCGATTTTTTGGAATGTTGCTTCAAATTGTTTTGTATTCTTTTCTAAATGCGCTGTAAGTGACCAGCTTTCCTCTGGAGTAAACGCTTTTATTTCCCGTTCGCGTTCAACAATAAGCCGTACTGCAACACTCTGTACTCGACCCGCAGAAAGCCCAAATCTGATTTTTTTCCAGAGAAGAGGAGAGAGGCCATATCCAACAAGCCGGTCGAGAATTCGTCTTGCTTGCTGAGCATTCACGAGATTCATATCGAGATTTCTCGGATTCTCTATTGCATTGAGTATCGCCGATTTTGTGATTTCATGAAACACAATTCGCCGCACCGCATTTCCCTTTTTTGGCTTCAAAACCTCAATAATATGCCAACCGATGGCTTCTCCTTCGCGATCCTCATCGGAAGCAATCCAAAGAGTTGTTTTCTCATCGAGTTTATCCTTGAGTGCAGAAATAACCTTTTTCTTTTCCGGAGAAGAAACATAGAGTGGCATATACTTATTTTCAACATCAATTGCCAGCGTTGCATAGGGAAGAGCTTGCTCTTTTAGAGAAAGTTCAGACTTTTTTGAAGGAAGATCACGAATGTGACCGTATGAGGAAAGAACGGTATAATCGCTTCCCAAGAATTTTTGGAGGAGCTTCGCTTTTGTAGGCGACTCCACAATCACAAGATTTTTTGTCATTTCATCCGAAAATATGCATCGACGGAAAGGCTACTCGATCTGTCATCATAATGTCAAAGTTTTTCTGTCGACAGCGGAAGACAATTACGAATTTGGCGGAGTATTCTGAGAATTGATAAATCGAATGATTGAATCAGCACACATACCATTGACGAACTCATAAAAACACTTATAATTCGCGTCTATAATTTTATGGAAAAATGGGCGACTCAGAGACAAGTCAGGCGTCCCTTGATGGACAACGAGAGGCATTTTCCAGAATTGAGAACGTCGTAGAATTACGACAGGGTGAGCAGCTCCAAGCAGTTAGAAATCTTGTGGAATTAAACGATAAGGAGCTCAGATTATTAGTTTTGTTTTTAGAAGGGAAAACAAGAGGGCAAATAGCTGCTACATTAAATACGAGTGGGGGACACGTGAGTAATGAGCTTTCTTTACTTAGAAGGAGGTTCAGGGAAGCTCTCGAAGGTCATGAAGGACAACAAGATTCAGAAAATGTTCAATGGATTCGTCAAAATATTATTGAAGTAAAATTTGGACCGGAGAGAAAACCGAAAGAGAAAGCACCTCCAAAAACAAAAAAAGTAAAACGGAAGAGATCGCGACCAGAAGAGATTGAAACTGCAGAAACTAACCCGAATCTGCTACGAAATTATTTCAGGGATGCTGCTCAGTTTCCATTATTGAGTCGAGGTGAAGAAATAGTTCTTGCAAGAGAAATTCAAACCCGGAAAGTAAAATTAGCAGAAAATTTAGATAAACAAGAACGAAAGGCGGCGGAATGTGCTATGGCAGATTCTGTCGGAGAACTTGTGGAACATAATTTACGTTTTGTTATTTCTATTGCAAAAAAATATACCTGGTCTGGACTACCTCTCGAAGATCTTATTAATGAAGGAAATATTGGACTCATGAGGGCGGCAGAAGATTTTGATCCAGAGAGGGAAGTAAGATTTGCTACTTATGCGGTATGGCACATTCGACAAGCCATTAACCTGGCGATCGCTGATCAGGCTCGGACAGTTCGTATTCCAATCCATATGGTGACGAGGATTAACAAGATTATCAAAACACAGAGAGAACTCACCCAGAGACTCGGACGTGATCCTACTCAGGAAGAGCTTTCTGCAGAAATGGGTCTTAGTATTAGTGAAGTGAGAGAGATTCTTAAATTATGCCGGCAAACTCTTTCTCTTGAAAATCCAGTTGGTGAGGATGATGGAAAAATAGAAAACTTTGTTGAAGAGAGGTGCGAAACTCCTCCTGATGAACTGGTTCTTGAGCAGGAACGTGAGATTACTGTGGCAGAAATGCTAGAGACACTGACAGAACAGGAGCGAGAAGTTATTAGACTTCGATTTGCCTTTGGAAGTGAAGATCGCCTGACTCTTCAAGAGGTCGGGGATAGACTTGATCTCACCAGAGAAAGGGTAAGGCAGATAGAAGCAAAGGCGTTACGCAAGTTGCGACATCCATTGAAACGACAAAGATTAGCAGAATTATTTGATGAGTAATAATTGTGTTTCATTGCCGCGCCTACGAAATAATACAAAAAAAAGCGCGAACCGAAATTCGCGCCTTCCTGTTTCAATTGTGAAAAACCTACGCTGTCTTCTTCTTCCCGCCTGCTTCATCATTCTTCTTATCAAGCCCAAGATTCTTCCTGAGTTGCTCAGCTTGCGCATCTTCTTGCTGCTGTGCAGCCGGTTGAGTCATTTCGACTTCAAGATCTGCCCACTCCTGAGCGTGTTTCTCTTCGAGTGTTCGGAGCTGTTCCTTGTGCTTCACATCGAGCTCAGAGAATTTTCGTTTTTCTTCCTCCAAAATCTTAATGAGTTCATCAATTTGATATTGGCTCAGCTTTGGGACTGCCTCGATAATTCTTCGTTTTTCATCCTTCGTGAGGGAAATAGATCCCGAAAGAAGGCGCAAAAAGAGAAATTCATCAAATGTTAAGCTGTGTGTAGGAATTTTGATTCCGGTCTTAAAGCTCTTTTCATCGCGACCAAATGATCCAATTGGAGTAATTGGACCTTCATCAACTGGAGGTGGAGGAGGATATGCTCCTTGAGGATATCCGTATCCAGGAGGAGGCGGTGGAGGTGGTGGGTAATATGCTCCCGGTTGCCCTCCTCCTTGCTGTGGAGGATATCCGTATCCTGGAGGTGGATAATATCCATATCCCTGAGGAGGATATCCGTATCCTGGAGGTGGAGGCGGCGGGGGTGGTGGAGGTGGAGGCGGGTTTCCTCCGCCTGTTTGGGCATTAGGATCGTATGGATTTGGCGGGTTTGTAGTATCTGCCATATGAAAAAATGAAAGTTTTCAAGTAATTATAGCACAAAAATCACGAGAATTGAAGGGAAAAATTGAATTTTCTCGAGAAACAGCTTACTCTTTCTGGCGAAAATATTACAGGTATTCTTTCTTTTTTCAAGGTGGACATTTCAGAGCTTCGCAAAAAAATTGATGGAATTGATGCAGCTATTGTTCAGAATATCTCTGAGCGGTTCAAGATAGTTCAAAAGATTGCGAAAATAAAAAAAAGTCAGGGAATTCAAATTTTTCAACCGGAGAGGGAAGTCGAGCTTCTTTCTCAGCGGAGAAAACTCGCAAAAAAAATCGGAGTTTCAGAAAATCTTATTGAAGATATTTTTCGAAAAATTGTTCAGGAATCTCGAAAAATTCAATCGGAAGATGAAGCATCTCCACTCGGAATTTTCCCTTCATCCCTCAGATTTCAGAAAAAAGAACTTCCTCTTCGAAACATTTCTCTCCTCGATATTTTTGAAAAAATCGCATGTACTCAAAAAGATTTCTTTTTTCTCGAATCCTTAGGCGAAGATGAATGGAGTGAATATTCTTTTCTCGGATTTTCTCCTCATGCGATTATTTCGTCAAAAGAGGGAAAAATGTTTGTAAATGGAAAAGAATTTCTTATTGATTCGGAAAAAAATCCATTGGAGGCATTAGACCAGCTTTTCGCTCCATTTGCTGGAATTACTCAAGAAAAACGATTTCGTGGCGGACTTATCGGATATTTGGGAACAGAAAGCGCGAGATTTTATGATGCAAGTATTCCAACATCTTCGGAAAAAGGAGATTTTCCGGATTTTCTTTTTGGACTTTTTCTCGATGGGCTCGTGTATGATCGAAAACGTCAGGCGCTTGAATATTTCACGTGGCATGAAGATAGGTCTTCACAAATCCAAAAACTTCTCGCTCAAAAAATCTCTCCCAAAAAAATTACACAAAAATATGTGAAGAGTTCTTGCACTGATACAGAATTTGAAAAAATGGTGGAACGAATGAAAGAAGAAATTGTATCGGGAAATATTTTTCAAATTGTTCCCTCTCGGAAATTTGAATACGAGATTCATGGGTCCTTGTTGAATTTTTACGGAAGGCTGAGAGAAGTAAATCCTTCTCCGCATATGTATTTTTTGAAATTCGGGAAAATTCAGATTATTGGATCTTCTCCTGAGCTCGTGGGAAGAATAGAAGGAGAGCGCATTGAAACATTTCCCATCGCCGGGACGCGTTCTCGAGGAAAAACTCCGGAGGAAGATTCGGCAAAAGCTGCAGAACTTCTTGCTGATCCAAAAGAAGTTGCAGAGCACATGATGCTGGTGGATATGGCGCGAAATGATTTGGGAAAAGTGTGCGAGTACGGTTCTGTTGAGGTAAATCGTCTGATGTCGATTAAAAAGTTTTCACATGTTCAGCATATCGTTTCCGAAATTTCTGGAATTCTCCGAAAAAATATTTCCGCTCTCCGGGGAATAATAGCGAATTTTCCCATGGGAACGGTTTGTGGATCTCCTCGCATTGAGGCTATGAAAATACTCGTCAGAGAGGAAAAAGTTCCGAGAGGACCATACGGTGGAGCAGTCGGATTTTGGAGTTTCTCTGGAGATGCCACATTTGCTCTCGCTATACGTTCTCTTTTTGTGCACGGAGAAAAAGGTTTCTGCCAAGCGGGAGCAGGAATTGTGTACGATTCAGTTCCCGAGTTTGAGAGAAAGGAAGTCAACAAAAAATCGCAACATGTTCGAGAGATCTTGGAAGAATTCGAGTAAAGACGCGATTAATCGCGTCTTTACAGCATTTTCTCCACCGTATAACGTGAAAGAAACACGTATTCTCCCATTTCCAGATTTGGATCGAGTCGAAGTTTGGCAATTCGTACTCGTTTTAATTTGAGCACGCCAGTTCCAACTTTTCTCAGAAGTCGGCGAATTTGTCGATTTTTTCCTTCTTTCAGAGTGATGAGCATTCTTCGTTTTGTGAGACGCGTGATTTTTGGAGGAAGCGTTTTTTGTCCAAGAATGGGGATTCCTTCGCGCAATTTTTCGAGCATTCCGTCCGAAATATCATTCATGGTTTCAACAAGATATTCTTTCTCATGCTCAAAACTTGGATGCGTCAGGCGATAGGCAAAATCTCCGTCATTTGTGAGAAGGAGAAGTCCTGTACTCTCCTTATCGAGTCGTCCAACTGGATAGACTCTTTCTGAAATGCCTTTCAAGAGATCGAGAACAATACGTGGTTCTGCGTGAGTTCGATGTGTTGAACACACATATCCTTTTGGTTTATTCATGGCGATGTAGATGAGTTTTTCTTTTTTTTCCGCGAGAGTTTTTTCTGAAACCTCTACTGCATCTTTTTCCGGATCAATTTTAATGCCCATTTCCGTAACAACTTTTCCATTCACCTTCACCGCGCCCTCAGCAATAAGCCTTTCCGCTTCACGGCGGGACGCAATTCCAAGATCGGCGATGTGCTTGTGGAGGCGGATCATTTGCTTATGGTGAATTTCAGAGATACTATAGCGTATTAAATTAGGAAGTAGGAAGTATGAATTAGGAATGGCTTTGTTGCACAAATAAATTGTACGGGAATAGGAGTATGTCTAAGATGAGGAGGAACAATAACCTCTTTCAAAATGAAAAAGAAATCCTCACTTAGACAGAGATATCGTATCGCAAATTGGAAAGAGTA
>JACRHZ010000006.1 GCA_016220175.1 Candidatus Peregrinibacteria bacterium | reverse complement strand
CTCAAAAAGGAGTTATCTGCCTGGCAAAAACAACGCAATCAAAGTCTATCAACAATTCAATGGAAATTCACAAAGCAAGATGCTGACCAAAAACTACAGAGACACTATACATGAAATTATTTATTGGAAATTATACTAGTGCCGTATGTTCTTCTTTCTGAAATCTTGACCGTACTTTCTTACAAGCATTCCAAAAAACTTGCGAATTTTGTTTTGGATTATATTTTAACTGATATCAGATTTATCCTTATTGAGAGCATTACTCTTGAAGAGCTCTCTTTTTGGAGAGACATAAGTACAAAAATTTCTTTTGCAGACATTACTCTTGTATTTCTTGCGTACAAATACAATGCTTCCCTTGTTACTTTTGATAAGGAGCAGGAAAAATTATATTTGAAATACAAATAGAAACAAAACAATTTCGCAGGAATTATATCATTTGCACGAAGAAATTGGGAATGAATCGCGATGCGATGATTCTACGGTGAGGTTCTTTTAGTTTTTTGTCTTTTCTCTCGCGGTATTAGTCATAATTCCGCGGATTTTATCACGATAATCATTCAATGATTGTGGATTGTTAGGATCAATTTTTCCTAAAGATGGTCCCTCATGCCACTGACTTTTGAGAGTTCTTCCAACGCCAGCATAATGCGACACAATAAGGGCATCTTGAAGGTTTTCGGTGAGTGTAAATGTCTTGGAGAGTTCGTTCTCATGATAATTGTAATTTGCCTCCCACAGTTTTAAAAATCCTTCAATTGAGGAATCGATATTAAATGGATTGAGATGCAAATCTTCAGTATTTCCTCTATTAAACTGGAAAATTCCCATACATCCAGTAGTAGATATTTCAAATGGCTGGAATCCAGATTCATTATTTGCTATTGCGATCATCACCGCTTTTAGGTCTTCTTTTCCAAAAAGATGGACAAGATTGTTCTCATTTGGGAGAGAATCTACTGCGGTTGCAATTTTACTTTTCACTTCCGCTGATTTTTCTATATGTAAAATTTTCGTCGATTTAAAAACCGATTCCATCACTTCCCATCCGCCCCAATCCTTTCTCATTTGTAAAATATCCACAGAGCTCAATGTCGGTATTTTATCTTCAAGCCTTTCTCCAGGTTTTACAAAATCTTCAACGAGTCTAATTCTCGTCATCACATTTTTTGGGAATTCATATCCAGGATGATCTTTTGTATATTGCGTAGTAAAGACATCTATATTTCTATTGTCCTCAGAAAAATAATCCTGCAGGAGCTCATCTTCCTCAAGACTGTTTGCATATTTTTCTCGAAGCTCCTGCTCTTTTGCTGCATCAGGGAAATCTGTCTCCTTGAGAGTGGCGAATGGTGCAGGAATTCCTAAAGAATTTTGTGGAGTTTCACCGACTTTTGCAACGCTTGGTGACGATGGAAGGCGTTCAAACGGCTCAAATCTATCTCCATTTACGATAGGAATATATTTCCCACTTTCATCAACATATCCGTTTCTATTTTGACCGCGAAATTCTCCGCTTCCTCGCCTTCCCCAAATCGGAACATCTGAGCCCTCTTTCCAAACGCGTACAAATTTATATTTTATCGGCAAAATATCGCCAAGACCGACATTCTGAAGAGCATCAGTACCTGCTGGAAATTCCGCTTCGTAGACAAGAATTCCCTTTCCTTCGACCGTCTGCGTTGTAAGTGTAGCAACGCTTGCCAAAAGACTCTCTGGATCGCTTTTTCTCACTATTTCTGAAAATCCTTTTGTTTGAAACAAATATTTACTGTCTTCTGAAAGTTTATATTTCTCTCTGAGATCCAAAAAATCTTTAAGTGGCTTAAATTTTCCTTCAGGAGCATTTTTCGCTTGCTTCATGATTTCTTCCATATTTCTCCCCACAACTCCGAACATTTCCCTGCTCTTTTCATGCAGTTCATTCTTCTTTTCTATCGAAAGTTTTGAAAGCTGTTCTTTGTCGACCTGAAGTCCATCAAGTTGCTTTTGCAGCCCTTCAAGTTCTGGATTTTGTATTTCGCCGACATTTGTAGGAGAATCAACCATTTTTTAATGAATGTAAAAATTCTTCAAAAATTTGAATGTTTTTCGCAGTGAGATCAATGTGCATTTGCGTGAGTTTTATATCCATTCTCAGCTTTTCATTATCTTTCTCAAGAGTTTGGAGTTTTTGAATTTGTGATGATGTTTGTGTTTTTGCGGGCATAGGGAATTATTGAGGAGGAGATTACTGTGCTTGTGCTGGAGCGCCAGGAGCAGCTGCTGGAGCTGGTGCTGGTGCAGGTTGAACTGCGGGTCTTACTGGAGATTGAGCTGGAGTTGTTGTTGCCACTCCGCCTTTTAATTCAGTAATTTTAGCGAGAAGATCTGATTCGGTTGTTATCTCGAAACTTTCAACTCCCACTTTTACGGTCCACGACGTTTTTGCATCTTTGGTTGTGATGACGACATCTTTCAGAGGAGGAGTTGTTCCAATTTGATTTAATTTTATTGTGACTTCATTTTTATCGTCGATTTCTACTTTTATATTCGCTTCTGGAACTCCAAATGTCGCCGCATATTTTTCTTGAGCAATATTAATAATTTGTTCCTTGGCATACTCAGCACCAGTAATAGCAGCAATAACATCTTCTAAGGATTTTCCCTTTAAGGAATTATACATTTTATCGATTTGTCCTTTTGCTTTATCAAGCTCGGTTTTCGCTTTACCTGCTTCTGTTATTCCGTGAGTAACATCGCCCTGCCAAAGTTTTTTAATGCCATCGACCACAGGAACGAGTGAAGTTTCTTGTATGGGATCCAAATCTAGAGTATTACCACCATTTTCTAATGGTGCCGAAAGTGTAATTTTAAATTTATCTCCTTCTAGCAGAGCAATTTTATCTATTGGCAGTTGTTTATTTCCCACCATCTGCAAATTTTTTATTGTGGCGCCATCATCATCAACTGCTACCTTTCCCACATGCAGTTCCTCTGCAATTTTTTCAGTAAGCACTGGAATGAGACTCTCGCTTGCGGCTATTTTTTTTACCTTTTCAGGTGTTCCAGATTTGATCTCCAGATCGAATTCTTCTTCTGTTCCCTTAATTCCTTTTTGTGCAAATTGATAAATTACTAATAATTTTCCTACCGACTTTTCGTCTTTTATCTTTTCTGCAAAAACTTTTTTATTCTCCTCATTTACAATTTTAATTTTCCCCTTTTCCTCATCAATAAATTTTCGTACAGCTTCTTCCGTTGCTCCCCCTTTTATCTTCCCATCTAAAGTTTTAATAAAATCTCCTGTTCCAAATGTTTCGATTGAACTCAATGTTAAATCATCAGGCTTAATCGAATATCCTTTCGTTCTCATTAATTCAGCAAACTTTTTAAAATTCGCATCATCTAAGCGGGCATTCATTTCCTTCATGAAATCTTTATCTTTATTTGCAGGTACGCCAAGAACATTATCCCTCAAAGCGATGATACCTTTTTGCCAGTCTTGTGCCTGCACAACATATTTTTTGCTTTCCATAAGTTTTATGGTTGCGTTGAGATTGGCTTTTATCCACAATTTATTATAAAAACTGTCGAGCTCTGTCCCAATTGCCCATCCAAAACCTTCCTTTATCCACTCGATAAGCTTCAAAAAAATTCCGCTCGCGATCGATTCTCCAAAAGGGAGTTTATCTGTAAACTTCGTCACAAAACCTTCTATTGCTCTTATTCCTTTCTCTTGTGTCGAAAGTTTCGCCTTTTCATTTTTTTTCGCGGCGTCAATACTCTCATTCATCTCTGTCTCGAGCGTTTGGATCGCGATTCGGAGTTGACCAATATTTGTAATATTTCCTTCCTTCTGTAAACACTGAAGTACATCACTGCTGTCGTTATCCGAAATTAATCCTTTCTTTTCCAAAAAACTCTGCCACTGTTGCTGTGCTTCGATTTTTTCAGGACTATCTTTAAGCGTGGAAATCAAATCGTTAATTTGATTTATATCATTTTGTAAAACTCCAGAAACACTTATGAGTGCGTCTTCAGACACTTCTGTTTTTTTGGTTTTTTCCAATGCTGCAACGGCAGCTTCTGTCAGATCTAGATTGGCATTCACTTTATTTTTTTCTTCCTCTGCCTTTGGTTTTTGCTCTTCTTGTGCCATATGTTTTAAGAAAGTTGTGCTTCAAAATTGCTTAATTGTCCTGTTTCCGCCTGCCGATAAATCTCCTCACCCTTCTTCCGAATCAGTTTCTGCATTTCTCTTCCCTTTGCGCGTATTTTGTCCGCCTCTTCTTTGGGAATCATTGCTGATCTTTCGTCATTAATGCGCTTCGTAAACGTGATCACGAGAGTAGAAATATGACCTTTGTGTTCTTCGTCTGCCACGCATGCAAGCGTTATCAGCCTGTCCTTTTCTGCCTGAGGGAAAGGAGCGTTTTCGATGAGCGCGACGAGTTCGTCTGTAGTCATGGAAGAAAAATATGTTTTAAAAAGTTGAGAATTTTTTGCAGAAATGTCAGTTGTTGTTTTGGTGGATTTTTAAAGGGAGCTGTTTTTGTTCCTATTAAAGCGGATTCTTTTTGGAAAATGGTATCCATTTTTGTTTCGGCCATCGGGACTTCAAGCTCACTATGATGTTTTTTAGATATCTCTCGGATTTCATCTGCTATTTTCCCGCCCCGTATTATTTTTGCCCGCATATTTCGCCTTTGCTGCGCTGTCATCCGTATATTTCCCCTCCACATTGGCTCTGATTCCATAAATTTCAGTGAAGTATTCATAGTATTCTAGCACAAAAATGAGATTTTTTCAAAGGAAAAGAAAGAGGAGCAATTTGACATTTTGAAGCCGATATTTTTCAAAAACTTTTCAGAACTTATAAAAATAAGAAAGAGGAAATCGTAGCTTTTAAAGCCGAGTTTTCCAGAATTCTGAAATGATGAATTCTGAGTTTTGAGAATTTTTTCTGAGAATTCTGAGGGGTTGACAAATTCACAGAAGATATCTTAATGAGAATATTCTCTTGCCTTTCTTGTAAAAAGTGGATAAAATCTCCCGTCGAGAAGTTAAAAAGGGTATGGGAAAGGGAAGGGAGAGGGCGTCTAACCCAACTCAATGAGTTTTTTAAACTCAGATATCTCTAGCGTGAATAGAGCCGCTCAAAGGAAAAGACATGCACGCATTAAAGTCTTTTCCCCATTTTTTTCGACGTGGAATCGTATTGAGGGTGCATTACCTCTTCGAGAAAAGAAGATTGAGAGGAGCTTTTTCTGGAGAGTAATTTCCTTTAGCACAGTTGGATTTTTCTCCCTTGCAATTCTCCCCCAGGTGGTGAGTACAGAAGAGGAGTTTTGGCTCGTGCCCGATGCTCCCGAAGTATCGTCGACACTTGAGAAAGTAGCGAGCCTTGGAAATGATGGATTTATTATGAAACCAGAGATTGTCAATGCTGAAGGGAATAGAACAGGTTTAACGGATATTGTCTATTACGAGGTTGAAAAAGGAGATACTATTTCTAGCATTGCTCAAAAATTTGGTGTCACGAGAAGAACCATTTCCGAGAGCAATGAAATGGGGAATTCAAATTATCTCAAAACAGGGCAAATCCTCAAAGTTATTGCAGTAAACGGGCTCGTACACACGGTAAAAAAAGGCGAATCGGTGAAAAAAATTGCAGCAAAATATAGTGTAAAAGAAGAGGATATAATTGCTCAAAATAAACTCGAAGCCTCAGAAGAGCTTTCGGAGGGAGCGGATCTTATTGTTCCCGGCGCAAAAATGCCAGAACCTCCTCCACGTATTGTCGTGACGCAGCCAAAATATCCAACTGGTATTCCTGGAGATCCGAGTTCAGAAGTTGCTGCTAATGGAAAACTCATCTGGCCTACAGCAGGAACGATCACTCAAAAGTTTCATAGTGGTCACTATGGCTATGATATTGCGAATAGATCGGGAGGAAATATTTATGCCGCGGCTGATGGTGTTGTAGAAAAAGCTGCGTATGGATGGAATGGTGGATATGGAAACGAGGTAATTATTGATCATGGGAACGGGATGAAGACTCTTTATGGTCATAATCGAGAACTCTATGTTTCTGTAGGACAGACCGTGTCTCAAGGGCAGGTAATTTCTGCTATGGGGAATACAGGACGAGTATATGGCGTCACAGGAACGCATTGCCATTTTGAGGTGATCATAAATGGAGTTAAGAGAGATCCCGGGATTTATCTAAATTAAGTAAGGAAAATTTTTTGCACCTCAGAGCCTCTCGAATATCTCGAGGAAGCCTATTTCCTTTGAAAGAAACTTTTCTACGGCTTCATCATTTCTTTTGCACAGTTCCGCACATGCTTTCTCTCCTTTTTTTAGCGCATTTCGCGCGAGCTCTAGAGAGGGGAATCTCTTCTCATCAGGTGGGAAGAATGTGAGTTTCATGCCGTTTAAATAGAGTTTTTCTGGAGAATCTTTGTGAACACCAAGCGCTTCGGAAAGTATCATCGCTATGGTTTCCTTCATATCTGGATTTCCTAAATGCGCCACAATTTGTCCATCTGAAAATTGTACTGCAGCATGAAGAATAGCTTCTGGATGAATTACCACTTCAATTTTTTCGTGAGGAATTCCAAAGAGTCGGACAATTTCAATCATTTCAAATGCCTTGTTCATGAGCGTGGCAGAATCGATGGTAATTTTTTCCCCCATTTTCCACCGAGGATGCCGGAGCGCTTGATCTGGAGTCACATTTCGAAGTTTTGAAATCGGCCATTTTTTGGCATCGAAAAATGGACCTCCAGAACACGGAAGAAACACTTTTTCTACATGCGATATTTTTCGATGTTTGAGGAGAAACCACAGAGCCGTGATTTCAGAATCTACAGGAAGAATTCGAGCACCTGTTTTTTTTGCGGTTTTTACCAGGAGTTTTCCAGAAATAACGAGAGATTCTTTATTCGACAATAAAAGAGTTTTCCCCTCTTTTACCACCTTCATGCTTGGCAGAAGTCCACGACTTCCCGGAAGAGCATTCAGGCAATGTTCATACTTGGAAATTGACATCATCTCGAAAAGTCCTTCGTCTCCCGAGAAAACATGTGTTTTCGGAAATTTTTTCTGGAATTTTTGCGCTACTTTTGCATCATGAATATGGAGATATCTTGGTGAAAATTCCTGAAGAATTTCTGTAATTTTCGGCTTTTTCCTTCCAAAAACAGAAATCCCCTCAAGGCAAAAGAATTTTTTTAGGGACCGCAAAACTTCAAGTGTTTGAGTCCCAATTGAGCCGGTTGCTCCGAGAAGAAGAAGCTTTTTCGGATAGCCGCTCATTTATAAAATGAAATAAAGAGTTATTCCTCCGGCTCCTAAAACTATCAATTGTGCCAGTACAACACCCCAAAATAGAGAGCGGGATCCAAAAAAGTACACAATTCCCATTTTCATAATCGTATTCACGACAACAGCAAGAAAAATGACCTGAGCTCCAAGAAAAAATGCGATCTTTTCCGATCCTGACAAATTTGCCATGGCAAGAGTAATCGCATCAACATCAGTAAGTCCCGCGAGTCCTCCTGTTACGAGAAGCCCTGCGTTTGCGACGACATCAAGACTTTGAATTTTTTCAGAAAGAAGCACAATTCCGAGAAAAAATGCTCCGAAAATGAGCGCTGGCCGAAGCTCGAAAGGATGAGTAACTTGAATCGGCTCCTCCAAATTATTGTTCTTTCGACTCTGAAAAAAAACAATACCACCAACAAGAGCAAGAGTAACAATTCCCATTACAAAAAGTGGCCAAACGAGAAAACTCAGGAGATCAGGAGAAAGAAAAGAGATCTCAAAAATTACCCGAAAAAACATAATTCCCGATGCAATCAGAATAGCAATAGCATAAGGAGTACCTTGCTTCTGATTCCGAGATTCGAGTGAAAGAGCCGTGGTCACTGCAGTAGAAGAAAGAAATCCTCCAATTATTCCGGAAAGAAGAATACGTTTTTGTACTCCCACAATTTTTGAGAGGAAATATCCTATGAATCGAATCGCGGCAACAAACGTCACCATAAGCCACACGAGCCGAGGTCTCCAATCAAAAAATCCCCAGGGATCGACCCAACTCGAAGGCATTACTTGAAGGGTTACAAACGAAATGAGGAGAAATTGAAGAATCGCAAGAAGCTCTTTGTGGTTGATATTTCGTGCCACTCCATGAAGAATTTTTTTCAGTGCGAGAAGGCTGGTGAACAAAATACTCACCGTAATAGCAAAAAATATTTGATTCATGGCGACAAGAACTCCAATAAGAAAGCTTGCAAGACTCGAAAGCTCTGAGGTAATGCCGTTTTCTTTTTGTTGGAAAACTTGAAATGTGTGAGAAACAAGAGAAAAACCGAACACTGCGAGAAAAAGAATGATGAGAAACCAAATATTTTCAAATGTTTGAAAAAGATACATTCCCAAAAACCCAAGAATTCCAATCATCGCAAAAGACCGAAGACCGGCCGGTTCGAACTCCGCGGGGGCATCCTGAATGTGCATTTCTCGCTCAAGACCTATGAGTCCGGCGAGCGCCGTCGCCATAATGATCTGCAATAGGAAGGATATGGGGCTTTCCATTCGTCTCTTAAAAAATCACTTATGAACATTGTACAAAAAAAAGCTCTTGAAAAAAATGTCGATATAGGGCGAAAATGAACAGGGATATATTGGATTCTCAAGATTTTCTCTTTCTGAAGCGGTTTTAAAAGATAGAGTGTTCATCTGTACTTTTAAAATTCGTTGTCAAAGAAGGGATTTATACGGAAAATCGCTTGACAAAAAGCAGAATACACCCTACAATTAGACCTTAACGCTCCCTCATTTTTCTTGAACATCTCTCAAATGAACTCCATTTTCGAAAATGAGCAGGCAAAAGTGAAGAAAGTAGAGAAAAAACTCTCAGAAAATTCTTCATCACATGAAATTCCTTCCGCCGCAGAAGTGCGAGCTGCTGCCCTGCAGGTAGAAACATCTTCTGGAGCTCAGGATATTTTGATGGGAATGGAAGGAAATGAGATCAGAGAAGCAGTTTCTGGAAGGTCTGAAAAAAAGGGGAGTTCGACTCAAGGATCACAGTCATCTGGAACTTCGGATGAAGCTACCATTCGAGTACAGCTTCAGGCACAGATAAAAATACCGGAGAGAAAGGTGATGGTCCGAAAAGTGAAGACGGCAGTCCTCGAGGAAATGCAAATTCTCGAAAAAGAAATCAAGCACCTCAAAAAAATTGTTCTAAAGTCAGCTCAAAGATTGGCTGATGTAGTGCAAAAACTCCGAAATCTCAAAGAAATTCTTCGAAGTGTTGCTACTTATGCCATCGAGTTTCTAAAAAAACTCTATGAAAAAGTAATGAAAAGGGAGTCGCTTGCGTAGTCAATTACGAACTTGAAAGTGAATAGCGAATAGCTAAGAGCGGGAACGCAATATTTTTCGTTCTTAGCTCTTCGCTTTTAGCTATTAACTCTTGTTTTCTCGTCATCCGCAATACTTTTTGCGATAATGGAACTGAAAAAACACTATGTCAAAATTCCAAATTTCACAGCAGCAGCAAAAAATTATCAAGGAAATCGCACAACTCAAAAAAGAAAAAAATGCGATTCTTCTCGCGCATAATTACATGCGTCCAGAAATTTTTGAAGCGGCAGATGTATGTGGCGATTCTTTTGAACTTTCCAAAAAGGCGATGGAAACAGATGCGGAAATTATTGTATTTGCCGGAGTACATTTTATGGCGGAAACGGCAAAACTCCTGAATCCAGAGAAAAAAGTATTGCTCCCATCTCTTCGAGCCGGATGTTTTATGGCAGACATGATCACCGCTGATCGGCTCAAAATTATGAAGCAAAAACATCCAAATGCGGGAGTCTGCCTTTATGTAAATTCAGCGGCAAGTGTCAAAGCAGAGGCCGATATTTGCTGTACATCTGCAAACGCAGTGGAAATGGTGGAGCGCCTTCCGCACGATGAAATCATTTTCGCTCCTGATAAACATCTTGCTGAATACGTTGCCACAAAAACCAAAAAGCGAATCATTCCGTGGTCAGGATTTTGTCACGTTCATACAAATTTTTCTCATGAAAAAATCGTGCGAGCGAAAGAAAAATATCCACACGCGAAAATTATGATGCATCCAGAAACACCAGGCGAATTTTTGAAATACGCAGATCATATCTGCGGAACTGGCGGAATGATCACTTTCTCCAAAAAAGATGATGCGAAAGAATATCTTGTAGGAACAGAAGAAGGAATGGTGTGGCGGCTTCGCAAAGAAGTTCCTGAAAAGGAATTTTATCCGCTCATGGGAAGCTGTATTAACATGAAACAGATCACGCTCGAGAATATTCGCGAGAGTTTAATTCAAGAAAAATATGACATCACCATTGATCCGAAGATTTTTGAGAAGGCGAAGAGGAGTTTGACGAGGATGATGGAACTGTAGCTAAGAGCTAATAACTAAGAGCGAAGAGTTTTTCGCTTTTAGCTATTCGTTCTTAGCTATTAGCTACTTTCTGCTTCTCCATAAAAATATTGAAGGACGTCTTCATGCTTCAAAAATTTTATTGGAATATTTGGATATATTTTTCGAAATACTTGAGAAGACAAAGAAGTATCTTTTGCTCCTTGAAACTTCACTTCCAGAGCATTTTTTCCTTCTACAACAAAATCTACTTCATGCTTCTTTGTATCACGCCAAAATTGAATGTCCTCCAGCGCTGTTCGAAAAAGAAGTTCACGAAAAACAATATTTTCGAGATAGTTTCCTTTATCATTTCTCTCAGAAAGAGAAGTAAAGTTTTTGAGAAAATGATTTCGAAGACCCAAATCATAGAAAAATACTTTTTGCATTTTGGTAAGTTCTTTCCGAATATTTTTCCAAAATGGTCTTATAAGAGCCACGTGAAAAGATTTCTGCATAATATAGAGATACCTCTGAGCAGCAGTTGTAGAGAGCCCAAGGGTATTCGAAAGTTCGTGGATATTTACGAGTTCTCCGGAGTGATTTGCAAAAATTTTAAGTAAGTAGAAATATTTTTCAGGATTATCAACATTTGCTTCGAGGACATCTTTTTTTACATAGTCATAGCCCAAATCTGCTAATCGTAATTTTTTTTCCTCGGGATCTTTGAGAAGCACAATTTCTGGATATCCACCGAAAAGACAATATTCATCAAAAAGACGTTCCGCTTCGTGGACATACAGCGGAGAAGATATGTTTCCCAAATGAGAAAGAATATCTTGCTGTCCCTTGAAGACAAGAAATTCGCGAAAGTTCAGGGGATATAAATAAAAAATACGTTTTCTCCCTGCAAGACTATCAGTAAATTTTTGATCAATATAAAATGAAGACGATCCTGAGACGATAAGTTTGACACTGTCTTTATACGTATCAAAAATAAGTTTGAGGAAATTCGATGGATTTTGAAGATACTGAATTTCATCTAAAAAGAGTATTTGTTTCTCTTCTGGACTTAATTGTGTCATTTGGAAAATCTGAAACGGATGTTCGTCGAGTTTTTTCCGAATACTAAAATCTTCCAAATTAAAGAAAAAACACTTTTTTTCTTCTCTGATGGCATTATCATAAAGTTTTCGAAGCACACTCGTCTTTCCCACCTGCCGAGCTCCAAGAATGAGAAGAATAAGATTGCTTTCCAGATTTTGCCGTAGGGACACCTCAATATCTCGAGGGAAATACATATTTTAAGAAATATTTACTTACAAAATCAATATATCCTGAATTTTTTTATTTGTAAAGTAAAAAAATTCTAAATAATACAGAATACATCGATTTTTTCATAATGGTCTGTAAAAAAATCAATTAAAAACATACAATCCTTGAAATTTTTACTTTAGAAATAAAAAATTCTCAGGATTTTGTATTTCTTAAATAAAAAATCTCCAAATCATCATTGATCCGAAGATATTTGATGCGGCGAAGAGGAGTCTTCAGAGGATGATGGAATTGTAGAGACGTAGCCACGAAGTGGAGCCTTCGGCTCATACTACGTCTCTACGGTGATTTATCCCGCTTCTATTTCTGCACAAAGCTCAAAACAGCTGTATTGTTTTGCACTTTGATCTTTGAGTTTTTTCATTTTGAATCCTCTATTTCCTTTGTTACTTGCTCCGTAAGTACATCTGCTTTGAGCTCCGCCTCTTTTAAATACTGCAGAAGCTGGTTTTGATCTTTTTCTAAAATACGTCCTATTTCTTGGATTTGCTCTTGAGAGAGCTTTGGAAGGATATCGAGCAATAAAACTTTTGTTTTTGGATCGAGACTGCAGTTTTGAAGGTAGCCGGCGAACTCTTGAGGAGTGATCATGAGAAAAGAGAAATATAAAATTTAGTTGGGAAGAATTCTTCCAAAAGGTGCTGAGCTCGGAGTTTCAGGGACCAATGCTTCAGAACTTTCTGCTTCAAGAGAAACATCCTCCTGCCCTGATGATTTCTCCTCGAGAATTTCTTTTGCGATTTCTTCTGGAACAGGCGCATCTGTGTCAAACAAATATGAATATCCGTAAGGGAGCGCTATGGAAGCTGCTGTGACGGCAAGTCCAGTTCGAAATGCTCTCTTTTCTAGTCCCTCTGCCATTGTTCCTTTTCCAGCTTTCAAAAACTTTCCCGCTTCTTCTAAAAATTTTCCTACTCCTTTCGTTTCAATGATCTTTTTTATGGGCCCCCATTCTTTCATGATTTTAGCTGCAGTTTCTGCTGCCCTTCCTCCTTTCGTGGCGAGAAGAGCTATCTTCCCTCCCATTTCAAGTGGAACAGCGGCACTTGCTGTGCCTGCACTTCCAACAAGTGCAGCAATTGTTCCCGCATCACTCAAAAGATTGACAATCCCCCATCCTAAACTCGATAAGCGACCTACGTCTCGTCCCGTGAAACGTTCTTTTCCATAAATAACATTATAGCCCATGGAAAGTGTTCCTGTAATCGGAGCGACATCAACAACAAGTTGCAATGCTTCCGGCCCCAATCGCTGAAAGATACTTAGTAATTCTTCTTCAGGGTTGTTTTTGTACTCACTAAAGGCTCTTACTGCCATCATAACTCCAGCTAATCCTATCGAAAAACGAAGTTTTCCTCTGACTATTTCTTTCGCCTCCAGGGCAATTCCTCCGCGAGCTCCTTCTACGGCAAATTTGTACTGATTTCGTAATCCTCCTCTCCGCAAGCCTCTTGGGATTTTTTTCCATATGGCTTCAAGTTCCGTAAGTTGTCTCTCTCTCCTTCCAAGAAAAGTAGAAATATCTTGTTTTAATTCCTCAAGATATTTCGTTTTTTCAGCTTCATTTGCTAGACCCTGTATACTCGCTGAATTCTTTTTAAAAATCTGATTCATTCCGGCGAATTCACCTTCCACTTGTGCAGTAGCTCTTCGAAAACCTTCTATGAGTTCCTTAGTTTCTTTTTTCGGGTCTAATTTTTTTATGGTTTCAAAATCTATAGGAGAAAATCTTGAGGTGAGTCCTCCTGCTTGAAATGTTTCTATTGCACGAGCCTCCCCAATAGCACTAAACTTTTCTGCCACATCCTTGCTAGCAACTCTTCTTGCTGTTTCAAGTGATTCACTAAGTTGCTGAGGATTTTTTCCTTCAAATATTTCTGCAATATCAAGAGGTTTTGAATAATGAATCTTCGATGCTCCAAAAGGATATTCACCTTCTCGAATTTCTTCGATAGCTTTCCCCATGGTCGACGGCATTCCCTCAATCCCTCTTCTTTTCGCCTCATTTACGAGTTTTTCATAAACTGTATCGAGCTTTGCCGTATTTATTCCAATGGATTTTTTGATACTCGCTCGCTTTGCATACAGCTCCATGAGATCAATAATCCCTTCATTTGCAAGTATTTTTTTCCCAAGAGGAAGTTTTCGAAGAAATTTTTCAGGGATATCCCGAAGCTCTTTTCCCACTTGATCAACAACTTCTCCTCTCTGGGCAATAAGTTCGCTTGCATGCACAACTCCCTTTCCGACATTTAGTGCAAATTTTCCAGCTTTGACGGTGATATATGCGGGAACAGCAAATCCCATAGCAACACCAAATCCCATGGCGTGACCACCATGAAAAACACCACCAAGAACCATAAATGGAGCGGCGATTCCACCATATTGACAAACAGCCTCTTCAGCACCTATATCCTGAGCAATGGCCACATGGTACAAAAGGCCAACAACATCGCTGGTAGTATTGCACATTACTCCAAATCCATTTCCAATAATTGCCATGCCTGTCTCTGAAAGAACGACTCTCAGCTCAAGACCTTTTTTGTTTTCTTCTGCAATAATTTCGTAAAATCCCTGAATCCACTTAACTGAAAACGGCTGAAATCCTTTTTCTTTCTCGAGAGCATCAATTTTCTCAACCAAATGCGAAGTTTTTGGGTTTGCTTTGAGCTTTGAAAGAATATCAGCGCATAAATTGACTTGCCATGCATGGAGTTGTTCCACGCTCTTTCCCACAATGGTAACGCCAAATTTATAGAGGAGAGTATAGTTTTCATCATCGCCAAAAGCCTCCTGCAATTCAGCATTATCTTGGTCAGAGATTTTCTTCTGTATCCTCTGATAATCTTTGTACAGACAGTAGAGAAGAAATGCTCCCATTCCTTTCCAAACAGCTTTTCTAAGTCCAATTTTCTTTAATAAAAATATTACGGTGCCTACAGAAAGAATTCCCTCACCAAAACCGACCAATGCTTCCTGAAACTCATTACTCTTCAATCCGCCCTTACACATGAGAGTTATAAGGGAAATTGGGTTTAAATTATTCAGACTTTCTGCATCAAGTGGTAGAAAATTTCCCAAAAAAGGTATTTCTTTCGCATCTTCCCTGAGCATTTCAATATGTTCTTTGAGATATTGGAGGAATTTCCCTATGGTGACTTGAATTTCTCCACTTTTTAAGAACTCCAAAACATCTTTCAGTATTTCTGGTGCATCTATAATTTTAACAGCGTCCTGAATTTCTTTCGGAACAATATCATCAGCAATAGGTATTTCTATGCCGAGAGCTTTTAGTCCAAAGTATACTCCAAGTGCGAGAGGAAGATGTTTTGCTACACTTATTCCCAG
Source organism: Candidatus Peregrinibacteria bacterium (assembly GCA_016220175.1). Lineage (NCBI taxonomy): Bacteria > Candidatus Peregrinibacteriota > Candidatus Peregrinibacteria bacterium. The sequence goes on along the minus strand of JACRHZ010000006.1, from coordinate 42,892 downwards.
TTTTGCTAATTTTGTTGGACTTAAAAGAGTGCGTCCTATAAGGAACAGGATGAAACCAACACCAACGGCTCCACCAAGTTTCATCATCTCACTGCTTATTGTTTTTCCCGCTATGACCACAGAATTCCCCTGAAGCGCCGCTTTGAGTTTGTCTATTCCAAGAGTTCCTTCCAGTTCTGTAACCGAGTCAACGATATCTTTTTCTGTGATATTTTTGAGAAAATCGAATTCTATTCCAAAAGGTCCGAGAATTCCTTCCAGTTGAGCTTTTGCTGCGGTAAGAGCTTTTGTAAAACTCGGGTCTTTCAAGAGATCTTCTATTGCTTGCTCTGCTTTTTCACCAATGCCAGCCGCACCGGCCACTTTTGCTGCGACATAATTCCATACTTCTGGCGGCAGTGCTATCCCTTTGTCATATATGAGTTTTAAAAATGCAATCGGTCCTTTTGCCGCTGCTGCTAAAACTTCTGAGAGTGTCACCTTTCCTCGCATCGCTTCGATAAGAGCTCCGCCGGTTATTCCCAGTGCACCGAGTCCTGTGGTAACGAGTAAACCTTTTACTATAGACCCCAATATTCCTCCTTCACTTCCTTCTTTAATTCCCAAAACACTTTCTGTAAACCATCCGACAACTCCCTTCGCTTCTATATAAATCGCTTTCAATCCTTTCGCAACGAGTATTCCCGCACCGAACATAACTGCGAGTTTAATACTTCCCTTTGCATAATCGCCTTTTTCAAAATCACTCATCATCGTATCAACCTGTGTGGTTACAAATTTTTCAACTCGTTGATATGTGCTGGGTTTTTCCGGCGTTTTTTCTATCTGTTCTCTCACTTCCGCCGCATATTGTTCAGGAGGAAGTGTTTCAGAAGTTTCTATCTGTTGCGCTACCTTGTCAGTATTTTCAAGAACTTCTTGATCTACTACAGCAGGTGACGACTGCTCTTTGAGCACTTCAGTATTTGCCGCTGGTTTCGTTGATGAATCTTGCTGATGTGCCATAATTATTTTTGAAATGAAGGTGTCGGGATTTTTTTATTGAGTTCAATGACAATGTCTCTCTCTTTTTTCTTGTACCTCAAATTTTCTCGAATCACTGCCGTCATGAGTTTTTCCAAAAATTCATCATCGAGTTCATCGAGAATTCGAAGCCACTTTCGTTTTCTTTCCTCATCTTTCTCGAGAAAAAGCGCATTTTCGATGAGGAGAGAAAGTTGCTGAATTTTTTGTTTTCGCTGTTCTTCGTACACGCCAGAAATCGTGTTTGATTTCAGCATATCGAGTTTTTGGTCGTTGAGTTTTGTTTGTATAAGGTCCGCCATGATGCGCAAAAATTTCTCCTCATTATAGCAAAATTTCAGCAGGAATGAAAGGAAAAAGCTTTATACACTGTCCCATGGAAGCGCATAATTCTTTTCAGAAAGAGGGATTTTTTTCTCTGCAGGAGAAATTATGAGTCCCGGTGCAATATTAAGATGGGGATATGTTTTTCGAAAAAATTCAATTCCGAGAGTATCTCCACGAGTTGGTCTCGTTGAGGCTTTTACTTCGATCGGAAAATATCTGCCGTCTTTTTCGAGGAGAATGTCGACTTCCGCTCCTCCATGAGATCGCCAATGGTAGATGTTTGGAGGAAGCGCCAAGAAAGAAGAATGTTTTCGAATTTCTGCTGCGACGGCAGTTTCAAAAAGTGGTCCCCAAAGTGGATGACCTCCAATCGCCTGAGGAGAAGAAATGGCATGGAGATTACAGATAAGCCCGGTATCAACAAAATATCCCTTCGGCTTATTGCTGAGTCTTTTAATGGCATTTCTTGAAAATGCGGGAATTTCAAACCATTGAAAAGTAGCTTTCAGAATTTCCAGCCACCTTTTTGAAGTTTGGGGAGTTATCCCCAGTTCACGACCGAGTTCGCTATAATTTACTTCTTGAGCTGAGAGTGCAGCGACAAGTTGGACAAAACGGCGAAAAGTCTGAATATCCGACACGTCGGCAAAAAACCGAACATCTCGTTCGATATAGGTTTGTATATAGGAACCATAAAAATCGGGCACAGTTTCGAGCGGAATATTTTGCCCTTCTGGAAAAAATCCTCGCCAGAGTTGTTCATAAATCCCAGAAGAAAGTTTGAGTCTTTCTAATTTTGAAGATACAAATTTTTCAGGGTTTTCTAAATAGCGCGACAACCAAATTTTTTTTTTCGTTTCTTCTGCTATTTCCATGAGAGAAAAATTTTCGAGGTGTATAAAAACCGCTCTTCCCGCAAGGCTTTCCGCCATAGATTTCAGAATACCCCACTGCTGAGATCCGGTCATAAGATATTGTCCGGGAGCGCGATTTTCATCTACTTTTCTTTTGATGGCAGAAACCAACCCTGGAACATACTGAACTTCATCAAGAATTATTGGAGTACGATGATTGTCCAAAAAAAGTTCAGGATCTTTTCTGGCGTTTTCAATATCGATGAGTGGATCAAATACGACATATTCTGCTTTTTTTCCAAATATATGCCGGAGTAATGTGCTTTTCCCTACCTGTCTTGCTCCAATAACAACCACTATTGGAAATGTTTTCGCAAGTTTTTGGAGCCGAGCGGTTCCTGCTCTTTTTTTATACATACTTGAATTCTAATGATTCCATCATCAAAAATCAAGGAAAAATACGGAGTCGCCGTATTTACAAAATTGTATTATGTTTCTGTACATATACATTTTTGTTCATTATGAGAAATGAAGAGGCTTCTTTTTTGCAGGTATTTCTGGAGAAATTTGACTCTTGTCTTTTTATCATGTATCATTTTATTAAATTATAAAAAACTATAATCAAATGAAATTAAAAGAATTTCGAAAAAAAATGAAAAAAGGCATTTTTAGCTCTCAAGAAGCTCATCTGGTTGCATTTCCTGAAAATCCAGCGCTCATAAATCTTCAGCTCCACCAATGGAAAAAAAATGGGGACATTCTTTCTCTAAAACGAGGACTATTTCTGTTTGCTGACGCTGCTCCCGAGAAGGCTGAAATTGCAAAAAATCTGTATTCTCCGTGTTATTTCGGTCTTGAGTATGTTCTGGGCAGCGCTGGGATTCTTCCAGAAGCAGTGTTTACATATACACTGGTCACGCCCAAACTTCCGCGTCATTTTGAAACGTCACTCGGAACATTTTCCTATCAGAAAATTAAGAAAGAAGCATTTGTAGGATTTGATTCTGTCTCGCTTATGGCAGAAAAAGAAAAGGCTCTTGTGGATTATTTCTATCTCCACAGCGCGGAACTTCATTCGAACAAAGAATTTTGGGAATCGTCACGGCTCGAAGCGGTGGTGACAGAAATAAATTTTAAAAAAGTTTTTCAATATGCAAAACTTTTTCGTTCAAAAAAACTTCTTTTTCTGCTTCATAATTTTCATTCCTATGCAACATCTTACACGTCTTATCGCTGAGGCGAGAAAAAAAGGAATTTCCGGCGAACAGCAGATTTTTAATATTATTCGCGAGTATCTGCAGGTTCTGATTCTCAAAGCAATCTATCAGTCAAAATATGGAAAGGGTCTGAGTTTTATGCGCGGAACGTGCCTTCGCATTTGCCATGATCTCAAAAGATATTCTGAGGATCTCGATTTTGCTCTCGACTGGAAAATTCCAAAATACTCTTTTGAAGAACTCAATAAAACCATTGTTTCATTTCTGAAAAACACAGATTTTGAAGTTGATCTCAGTATTGATGAAGAAAAAATAGTACAAAAATCATTCATCCGCGTGAGCAAAGTACTTCATGCTTTTCGCCTGAGTCCACTCAAAGCTCAAAAAATTCATGTAAAGATTGAAGTAGATACGAATCCGGTAAAAGTAAGTAAAAATGAAGTGGAAACATTTTTTGTCACAAAATTTGATGAAATTTTTCCGATTATAAAACACACGGATGAGACCATGTTCGCCGGGAAAATTTGCGCAGTTTTTAACAGCGCCTATACAAAAGGAAGGGACTTTTATGACCTCATTTGGTATCTCAACAAAAAAATGGGTATCAATTTTGAGTATTTGAACAAGGCTTTAAAACAACAAGGAGGAGATGTATCGTTTCAAAACAAACGTGAACTTCTTCACGCCCTTCAAAAAAAGATTGAGAGTGTAAAAACCGAGGAAATTATGAAAGATATTGGGCGATTTTTGGAGGATCCTTTGGAAGAAAAATGGATTCAAAATTATCCGGCAGTTTTTCTTCAGGCAGCCAAGCGATTTGAAACATAACAGATTAAACAGGGCTTGTTACGAAAATATTTATTTTTCTGGGAAAATATGAGAAGCTGGAAATACCTTCAGTCAGAAAATGATGAAAATACCATATTCATTTCAGGCAATCTTTATTCCTCAAGAGGAGGGTGGGTATACTGTGGAAATTCCTGAACTCCCCGGATGTGTTTCAGAAGGAGAAACTCTTGAAGATGCAAAGAAAAATATCGAAGAAGCAATAGAATTGTACATAGAAACTCTTCTTGAACGCGATCTCCCCTTGCCAATGCGATCTCCAGAAGATATTAAAATGGAAGTATATATCGAATATCCACTCTCACGAAAAACATATGTCAAAACTTCCCGCTCTTACTCCAAAAGAAGTCGTTAAGCTTCTTGGGAAACAAGGTTTTATGAAGCTTCGACAGAAGGGAAGCCATATTATTTTGGTGAATGAACAAAAAAATATTCAAGTTGTCGTTCCCATGCACAATGCATCTCTAAAGAAAGGAACTCTTATGAGTATTTTGAGACAGGCAGAAATCCCTCTTCATAAATTGCGAGAAGGGAATTCGCAAATGAGGGTATCCAGTTTGCATTTTTCCCCGATTTTTGCTAAAATAAGGAGAAATATATATCAAAAGTTCATGGCACAAACTCAAAAAAATCAAAAAATTCAAGTGGCGGAAGTGGATCTTTCAGAACTTATAGAAGACGCAACGCGACTCCTTTCCAAAAAAGATCAAGCGTTTTGGCTCGGGAATTTGGAGCGGATGAATGCGGATCAAAAGCGCAAACTCGCGAAAGCAATTCTCGATGCGAATGCAAAGCTCGATGAGATCGAAGAAAAAGCCGGGGAAGAGCGAGGAAGAATTAATGCGGATTTTTTGAAGAAGCTCACGAAATTCCAAAAAGAGAAACTCAAGAAAATTCGAAGTGTTGCGGAGAGTGAAGATAGGAAAAAAGATGATCAGAGAGAAGAGGCGCTTCTCAAAAAACTCAGTGACGCATAATTTTATTTCCCCAAAATGGAAATGATACAAAAACATATCGTGTGGCAAAAAGATTTTCTTTCAAAGCAGCTTTTTTGGGAGGAGAGGAGGGTGTTTGATGCAGGAGCAGGAGGTGAAGCGTTTAATGCTGCCGAGGCAGAAACAGTTGATAATAAAGTGGAAGACAAAAGATTAAAAAAAGGAGGTGAAGAAAAAATTCCTGATGAGCAAAAAGTAACCGCGAAAGCGAAAGAAGTGTTTAACTCTCTTTCGGGAACAATAGATGCCCAACTTAAAGCAGAAGAACTTGCAGGAGCAAAAACATCGATGAAACAAGAAGTTCAACGAGAAATGGATGAAATTATGAAGGAATGGGGGAAAAAATTGGATGATTTAGATAAGTGGGCAAAAAGAGGAACATCAGAAATGAAATATGATTTTGAAGGAATTATGACGCCTATACGAATAGATCTTGCAAGATATGAAAAAGATGAAAGTGATGAAATTAAGAAAGAGGTATCAATACTTGAAGCACTTTTCAAAAAAGAAAAATTTGAGGTTTCTTCCATTGAGAATCCTCTTGAATACGGACTTTACGCACCTTTATTTCCGAAGGATGCAATAGATGTTCATTTAGAATCAAAACCCAAAAAAGGATTTGTAAAATTCGAATTTAAAGCACCTGATGGCGATCGATTTACCGGAGAATTTCATATGCAAGACGGGAAATTTTCAATTACAAATCTCGTGAGTAGAGAGAAGGGAAACAGAGACATAAAGAATATTACCGATTATTCAAATTTTGATGCTGAAGATATATCGAATTTTTTTGAGCAAATTATAAGTCAAAAAGAAAAAATTAAAAGCGCTAAAAGGAACAAGCCGGTAGAAATTTTGTATAAAGATAAAAACGATCAAAATGTAGAAGAAATTGTTACAACTGGAATTAATTCTGATCCAAAAACTGGAGCTGAGATAAAATTTCAAGATGGATCAATGCGAATAGAAAAAATTGCAGATAAAGTAATACTTAATTTTGGCGATAAAGGAAAATTACGACTCGTTGATAGCGTTCATGGTTCATCGCTTGAATCCAATGGAGATGGGAAAACGAATGAGCTCGTCATCTACAACAATTCTCAAGAAATCAGAATTTCGCTGAATGAAATAAGAAGCTTTGATGAGATGAAAAACAGCCTTCAAGCTAAAAAATTACTAGCCCCCTTAGAAGGAAAGGTAGTTGCTGAAGCTGCAGCAGAAAAAAAACCAGCAAAACCAGAAAATATATCTCAAAAACTTAAAGATCATGCGAAATTTGGCACAAAACCTACAAATTCTATTGGAGATGGTGAGGGTGTGAAAGTAACTGATAAACAACCACTATGGGTTACTACGAATGGAGGAGAACTTATTCTGAGGTCAAAAACCGATGCAGGCGAAGTGAAGAGATTCCCAAACGGGACTCCTGTAACGGTCGTAAATACAGAAATTACTTCCGATGCTTGCCAACAGAAACATAAGTGGGTAGAGGTGAAGATTGGAAAAGAAACTGGGCTGATGCCGTTGTTTTATTTATCAAAAGAAGCACCGGTGCAGGCAACAGAAAAACCATCATCATCAGATCAAACTTTATCAGCAGTGGATGCAGAAACAGGAAGGGAAGCAGCACCAGCACAACCAGCCACGACTCCTGAAAATCCTTTTACAGCTATTGAAAAAACACCAAATTTTCAATCTCCTATTTTTCAGGTAGGATATGATTTATATCAATTTCAAACTAATGAAAAAGGCGCGGAGGAATGGTTTGCAAAATTATATAGGCAGAATCCATATCGGAATGACAGAAATTTTGTTGAAGTAACAAAAATCAGTGATAGTTCTATTTGTGATATAAAAAGAAAAACGTATCAAGAAGGTCTTAAAGTAATTTCAAAAAATGGGGAGATCAGAATTAACCCAAATGGAAAAGAGTTTCCTTTGGGACATATCAGAGCGGTGAGAGATATTATTGAAACATACAAAACGAAAGAGCTTCCGAAAGAGAGTGAGGGCACTACAACTCTTCACAAGAACCTAAACAACATGTTGAAGATTATGAGAGAATTAAGTAATAATACAATTCAGAATGTTAAATTATACGAAGGGGAATGGAATACTTATACTCCTGATGAGTGGAAAGACAACGATGACTTTGCACGAATCAAGTTTGAATATAAAGGGAAAAGTTTTTTGTTAGAAATAGACAATGACACTTTTGGAACCGATATTTACATTTGGGACCGTGATAATTTGAGTGAAAATGAAAGCGCAAGCATTGATGGGAACGGAGGGTACACAGATAAGGCAAGGTTTAACGCAGCTTATAATGCAAAAGAACTAATGCAAGAATTGGGTAAATATTGTGCAGTAGCAACAGCTGCAGCACCAGCAGCACCAACATCAGTAGCAACGCCACCACCAACACCATCATCTTAACGTTTCCACAACATCTTCTTTTTCACCTCATTCAAAAGCATTTGTAATTTTGAGAGGCTGACTTGGATTCGCCGATGACCAATACCAATGTTCAGGACATTCCACATACTGCTTTCGCACAGGGTTCTCGTGAATATATTTTTGTTCTAAAGCGGGAGCTGCCTTTCAGGCGGGTCCCAAACTTTAAAGTTGCTGGTATATTCTCCGACGACAAAAAAAATGCAATTGTGTTGTCAAACTGTCACACTGAGCTTGTCGAACCGCGTCGACACTTTTTGGCTTTTTGAAGAGAAAAATTCTTGCACGCTACTAAAGAAATATTTACAATACACTTTGTCTTTTTTACTTTTCTCGTGACTCAGTACGCATTTCAAAAGGAAGTACTCACGGCATTACAAGAACTGAAAAAATCTGTTGGGAAGATTGAAATGACATATAAAACAGAGGTCTTAGTAAGACTCCAAGAATTGAAGAATTTTGTTGAGGAACAAAAGAAATTTAATGAAGAACAAAAGAACTTCAATGACGAGATCGAGGGATTTGTGAAAGAACAAAAAGAAACGAATAAAAGACTCGAGATGACATATGATGGATTGACATTCCTGGTTCAAAATGAGGTCATCACCCGTCTCGATGGCATTGCTGACGAGATAAAGCTGTATACTGACAAGAAAATACTAACCCATGAAGAAAAGTATAAGCATGCTCTCGCAGCCTAAAATTCTTCTTTTCATTCTTCGCATAAAACACCGAAAGGATGTCTACGATCTTTAGGAATGGCATTATGACAGTTCCAATTGCGAATGCGTGCCTATCGCTTCCAAAACCGCGATATTCTCTTTCTCGCGAAATATAATTCGGATATCGCCTCCAACCTGAAGTTCTTCATATCCATACCAATCGCCTTTCAGTTTTTTCCTTCGTCGGAGCAACTCTTCCTAGAGTTGCTCCCTAACGTTTCTGTGACACCTTTCTTTCAAATTACTCAAAACCATTTGTGATCTTGAGAGGTTGAGTTGGATTCGCAGATGACCAATACCAATATTCTGGATTTTCCACATATTGTTTTCGTACTGGATTTTCATGAATGTATTGCTGTTTTTGTAAAAAGAATTTTTCTGACTCAATAATTATTGGACAATTCGTTTCCTGCCATATTTTGAATTTCCCATTTTTTTGAGGAAAAAGTTCTGCTACATGTGGTTCTGCTAAGAGAATATTTTTCATAAGTTCTCGGGAAGTATACTTTTTAAAGTCGCAAAGGACGCGAGACATATCTGGCGCTTGAGCGAGAAGATGTATATGGTTCAGCATAAATATATACGCAAAGATTTTTAGATCTTTGTGCCTTTGGCAGTATTCAAGACTCTTCGCAAGAATTTCCCAACGATTATGCCTGTCGAAGAGATAGTACCACTTTTGTATCGTGCAAGAGATAAATACGGTCTGATCTTTATATTCACGAGCAATTCTTGGAGATGGCATAGAGAAGGGAAAACATAAGAACATCATAGAATTTTCGTATCAAAAACAAACTTCAGAAAACAGAATCGCTTGAATGGCTCAATGGTATGCGGTTTTTTTATGCTCAAAGTGTCGTCAGTGTTCGACGACAGAAAAATGTTTTGTGAATCTTTGAGGGAGATGCCATAGAAACGTGGGGAGCAACTCTCAAAAGAGTTGCTCCGACGGAAGAGGAGGGTTAAGTCCCCTCATTTATGGAGTGCAATATGTATCTGAACTTATGCAGATAATTTTTTAATTCTTCCTCTTTCTTCAGTACGAATCTGTCGACGATGTCCGACGACACATTCGTGCATCGTTTTTCCCTCATTGCAAAGATGCAGAGCAGATTCTTCTCTCTGCTCAGATTTTCTATTTCTCTCGCCATATCAGAAAATACAGTTGAGAAAGATTGATATTTCTAATTTTATAGTGTACACTTCAGGTGCTCTTAAGTATACACTATGGTTACAAAACTTATTGGAATGAAAGATTTTCGCCAAAACATGGCCAGCTATGTAAAGGCTTCTCGAAAAGGAGGAATTCGCTACATCATTCTGAAAAAGAATGTTCCTGTTCTGGAAGTAAAACCAATTGATGAAAAAGAATTCGCGATGGAGAAACTCTACCAAGAAATTCTTGCAGCTGAAGAAGAAGTTAAGAGAGGAGAAGTCTATAGCCTCGAAGAAGTGATGAAAGAATTTGGAATGCTCTAATGCAATATAAAATTTTTCTTACAGATACGGCAAGAAGAGATCTGAAATATCTCCAGGAAGATGCGGCAAAAAGAGTTATCCAAAAATTATTTTTCTATTCAGAACAAGAGAATCCTTTGTCTTTCGCCAAATCTTTACAGGGTGATTTTCATGGAAGATATAGATTTAGAATTGGTCAATATAGAGCTATTTTCAGAATTGAGAAAGATGGACAAATTAGCATACTTTTCATTCTGCGAGTAAAACACAGGAAAGATGTTTATGATCTTTGAGCAGTACCCTCGTCGGAGCAATTCTTCCAAGAGTTGCTCCAAAACGTTTTGTTGTCATCATCTTTCGCGATTCGCAAAGAAGTGCGATTGTGTTGTCGAACCGCGTCGACACTTTTTGGCTTTCTGAAGAGAAAAGTTCTTGCATGCTACTAAAGAAATATTTACAATGCGCTTTGCCTTTTTTACTTTTCTCGTGACTCAGTACGCATTTCAAAAGGAAGTACTCACAGCATTACAAGAACTCAAAAAATCTGTTGGGAAGATTGAAATGACATATGAAACAGAGGTCTTAGTGAGGCTCCAAGAATTGAAGCATTTTGTTGAGGAACTGAAAAAGTTTAATGAAGAACAAAAAGGATTCAATGAAGAACAAAAAGGATTTAATGAAGAACAAAAAGGATTTAATAACGAAGTATTTACAGCACTACAAGAACTGAAAAAGTTTGTTGAGGAACAGAAAAAGTTTAATAAAAAACAAGAAGAAACAAATAAGAGACTTGAAATAAGTTATGACGGACTGTCATTCATGGTAGAAAATGAAGTGATCACTCGCCTAGATGCTTTTTCTGATAGGACAAAGCTTTATGCAGATAGAAAAATACAAACCCATGAAGAAAAGTATAAGCATGCTCTCGCAGCCTAAAATTCTTCTTTTCATTCTTCGCATAAAACACCGAAAGGACGTCTACGATCTTTAGGAGTGGCATTATGACAGTTCCAATTGCGAATGCGTGCCTATCGCTTCAAAAACTGCAACATTCCCTTTCTCGCGAAATATAATTCGGATATCACCCCCAAGCTGAAGTTCTTCATATCCATACCAATTTCCTTTCAGTTTTTTCCGATAGAACTCTGATCCTCTTCCTTGCATCGAAAAATCCTTGATAACTGTGTTGATCTTTTCTTTTCGTGAACTTGAATTTTCTGAGATTTTTTTTGCCTGTTTTTTAAAATTTCTCGAAAAAATTATTTCCATAACTTTTCCTCAAGAAGTTCATCAGTAATTTCTTCGCCATTTGGATTTGCGGAAATATATTCTCCTGTTTTTCCTCTGAGTGATTTTTTTACCTTTTCCCAATACACCTCCTCAGCTTTTTCTAAATCTTGCTCTTTGTCAAAATACAGCTCGAGAGCAATGTATATAACGCTACTTCTGTTTCTATATTTCTTGAGTTTTTTCCAAGTTTCCTTCGGAAGAGAGATGCTCGTTTTTACTGTGGTTTCCATAAAAGATATCATGAGAGAAGTGTTATAATATTAAAGTATTACTGAGTAATGGTCAAGATGGTGAGAAAAAACCCTCACTCCTGAAACTTCGGTCTATACTGAAGTGCTTCCGCCACATGATTTTCCGAAATATCGGTTTCATGAGAAAGATCAGCAATCGTTCTCGCCACTTTGAGAATACGATGAAAACCGCGTGCAGAAAGTCCAAATTGCTTCATCGCCATTTTGAGAAGGTCTTCCGATGCTTCAGAAATTTCGCAAAATGCCTTTATCTCTTTTATTTTCATTTCCGCATTGCAAAAAATTCCAGCTCCTTGGAATCGTTTTGATTGTGAGTCTCTTGCTTTCTGTACCCTTTCAGCAATAATGCGAGAAGGCTCAGCGTCATGCTTTTCTCTGAGTTTTTCAAATTGTACGGGGGCAACATCAGCATACAAATCAATCCGGTCGAGAAACGGTCCCGAAAGTTTTTTTCGATATTTCTGATCAATATTAAAAGATTTTCCATCAGAATTGGGATCATATCCAGATGGCGTCGGGTTCATGGCAGCGACGAGAAGAAAATGTGCTGGGAACGAGGCGGTTCCGCTTGCCCGGGAAATGGTAATCCGCCGATCTTCTAGGGGTTGCCTCAAAACCTCGAGAACCTGTCCGGGAAATTCCGCAAGTTCGTCCATAAAAAGCACTCCGCGATGCGCAAGAGAAATTTCTCCTGGTCTGGGATTTTTCCCTCCGCCAACAAGGGAAATACTCGACGCAGTGTGATGAACCGTACGGAATGGGCGAGTGGTAATCAAGGGAACATCAGGCTTTAAGAGGTTTGCAATCGAATGGATTTTGGTAACTTCGAGCGCTTCTTCCTTTGTCATTTTGGGGAGAATAGAACGAAGCGCTCTCGCCATAAGCGTTTTTCCTGATCCTGGAGTTCCATTCATAAGAATATTGTGCCCTCCAGCAGCGGCGATTTCGAGCGCCCTTTTGGCATGTTCTTGTCCGCGAATATATGAAAAATCCTCCAAAATTTCTTCGGGAAGATAGAGTTTTTCCGCATCAGTTGGCGGAAACGCAGAAAGCGGATTTACACCGGAAAAATGAAGAATGAGTTCTTGGAGCGTTTCTATACCATAAATTTGGATTCCTTCCACGAGTGCAGCTTCTTTGGCATTCACTTTTGGAAGGAACACAGATTCAAATCCTAATTTTTTTGCTTCGGTAGTGATGGGGAGAATTCCATTCACACTCCGAAGACCGCCATCAAGGGAAAGTTCTCCAATAATCACACTTTTCTGAAGAATATCAGGATCAATTTCAATCTGATCAAATGCGAGAAGAATTCCAAGCGCGATCGGAAGATCAAAACTTGGGCCAATTTTTCGGACATCTGCCGGCGCCAAATTGACAATAACTCGCGTGAAAGGGAATTTGAAACCAGAGTTTTTTACCGCAGATCTCACGCGCTCCCGCGCCTCCTGCACGGCAATATCTCCGAGTCCAACTACAAAAAATTTTGTTTGCCCTCTCAAAATATCGGCTTCTACTTCAATCGGGATAGAGTCGAGTCCCCGAAGAGACATGGAGTGGACTTTTGTATGCATTTTTTGAGCAAAATAAGATTTCTTCTATTTTGAAGAAATTTTTTCCTATGGAAAATCACTATTTGCCTTAATATTTTGATGGAATCAGAAAGCTCGCTCCGTAGCTCGACTTTCGAGGCGAAAAGAAATTGCGAATGTGTCGTCGGAAGTCGACGACAGAAAATATATTGATGTCATTTCTTAAAAATATATTAAAAACAATATTTTTAGGATTGAAAAATCAGCACAAAATTGCTATAATTAGAGACAACTTCACCTTTTTTTACATTTTTATACAAAAACAAAATGAAAAAGAAAAATCTTCTTCTCGGAAGTGCAGTACTTGCACTCGTCGCAATATCGCTCAGTTTTTTTGGAGACATCAGCCGTTTCCTCAAGGCGGATGTTCTGAGTCTTCCAGGAGGAGGGACGTATAATAGGACCCTTTCCGTCGGAACACTCGGTTCGTACGCGTATAACGACGACATTATCAACTACGAAGCGACGAACTTTTTGTGTAATCCTGGACCACTCCAAACTTCCGGAAAATTTGCTGGTTCTTACAATACTTATTATCACAGCTATGCTGTGGCATATAGTAATTCTGGAGTTCCCGGAAACTGGTGCAGTGCGTACAGTTCCAATACTACCAATCCTCCTCTGAAGGCGGGGACAACAGATGTCTATGTCATCACCGATGCAAACGGAAATGAAGATTTGAATAACGCGCTCCTGACAAGATGGCTCGATCATGTTACCGCCGCAAAAAAACACGAAGGAATTATCGTGTTTTATGGCGATGGTCTCAGCGGTTCATATACAGTAGGAGGATATATAGCTTCCTCTAATAATTATGCCTTTAACGTCGGCGCAAGTTCAGATTTCGCGAATGGTCAGGGTGGATCTTTCCCCACGAGTAAGGGGGGATTTTTTCCGGGATCAATTGTTCATTGCCCCGTGGGCGATCCTATGGTGGATCATACGACGTATGGAGCTCCCATTTCAAGAGCCCATCTTACCCAGCAGAATAACGCTCAAGGGTTTTATGATGGAGATGGTCACAGGTGGTGCGCCCGAAGTGGAGTCGCTGAAAATCCTCTTTTAGGAGTTTGGGATGCATCGGATTGGGTGAGACTCGAAACGACATATCCATTTTCAAATGTAGCGAAACTTATAGTAGCAACGACTGTAAACGGAATTCAATACTATAAATATGTAAAAAGTGATGGAAATCTTGTTGACCAAAGTGGAAACACAATATGGCCATCCACCGACTATGTAAAATGTCGCTATACCATGGCAGGACCATTTACTGGAAACACCAGTAACACAAATGGTCAGTCATACTATAAATGTGTGAGTGAAGATGGTTCGAGGCTCGTGAATCCAGAAAAAACCACAGCTCCTATCACTTGGACACTTCTTGATCCAACAAATCTCATGCTGAGTAGTATCGCAAATCCAGGAAACACGACTTTTGTGTCGACACAGAGTATCCCTTTTTCTTCTCAGTTTCAGGCAAGCGGAACGCTCCCGTCAACACTTTGGGTTGCTATGACCGTAAAGGTTAGTACAAGCGCCACGAATTTTTCAAGCCCAATTTGGCAGAATACTATTTATAATTTCATAAATAGTATCGGACAAACTTTCGGAACAAGTTATGCGAGTGTTTCTTCTACTACTGGTTCAGGAACAATTCCCGTAGGAGGACCTTATTATTTTTGTGTGGAAAATTCTGCGTTCAATGATGGAAGAACAGTTTCAACCGCTGACACCACAAGAGATCAAAAGACAAATTGCGTTGTTGCTTCCCCCACTTTTACGATCATCGCAGAACCGCCGGCAACTTGTGAAGATCCCGATGGAGAAAATGCTACGACCATGAATAGCACGACATCTCCACTCGTTTCTTCTCAAAAGGGAGTAACCACACGAAATACTCTTCAGTATAGTGATTCCTGTTCAAGCAGAACGGACGTGTTTGAATACTATTGTAACGCGAATAAAGATATCGCTTCAGTTACAAAAACGTGTCAGTACGGATGTTTTGAAGGAAAATGTCGAACACAGACAGAATATACGACCTACAGCATAGAGCGTTGTGGAAATACGTATGTCTGTAACAATAATTCTCTCTATGGACCGAGCACGTATGACATAACATCAGATAGTTGTATCGTGAATCAGACGTCACTTGGAAAAGTAAAAGATTGCTCCAGCACGCAAGTGTGTAATGCAAGTACTCAAACCTGTGATGCTTTCGGTACAAATTCCAACCTTTCGACTTCCATTCTTCCAAATACAACAAACACGACAACTTCCACTACAACAAATACCACGAACACAAACACTACTGTAGCGTCATCAACCCCTCGTCAATGTTCCCTTGGAGAAGTGTGTCCGAGCGGTTCTTGGTGTTATCAGGGGAAACAATGTAATTATGGAGATGGTGGTCTTACCTGTGTTGATTGGCAAAAATCCTGTCCATTTGGAACAAAAAGATGTGCTCAGAATGATTCGAATTGCATTGAACCGAGTGCAACAGGACCAGTAAATGGATGGTGTGTTGATAGCATGGAGTGTTTCACCGCTGATGGAACAAAAAAATATTGTCAACCAAACACAAATAATCCAGCAAATATGATACCGACAACATGTCCTGTCGGGTATAAGATATGTAGTCCAAATGATTCAAATTGTACCGAACCGGGAAAATATGGTCCATTAAATGCATGGTGCAAAAATTCTCAACAGTGTTATAAAAAAGATGGAACTGGGATTTATTGTGCTGAGTGGCCTCAAGGAAGTCCAAATGGAGCCTCTTCTCAGCCTCAATGTCCATTAGATACGGGATTCTGTAATCCAACGGATACGAATTGTCTCGAACGTGGCGAAACGGGACCCGGAACAGCATGGTGTGGTGGAGGGGGAAGTAAGCAATGCTATTTAGGAGATGGTTCGCTCTATTGTGCTGGGATGGACGAAACATGTCCATCAGGATCCGGAGTATGTCGTCAAGGAGACACCATGTGTGTTGAACCAGGGAAGGAAGGTTCAAATGATGGATGGTGTGGGGGAAATGCCGTTTCGTGTTATAAAAAAGATGGAAGCGGAATGACGTGTGTAGCCATTAATTCTCGTGATTCAAAAGCCTGGGAATCAATTCAGTGTCCGCAAAATACCGGAAGATGCCGTGCAAAAGATCAATACTGTCTGGAGCTGGGACAAAGTGGTCCTTCCGGTTCTTGGTGTGCGAGTGGAATGACGAAATGGAAGAACGATGGGACAATGACTTGTGTTTCACGTGACGACATAACAACAAGTGAAGTCACTACAACTGAGACAGAGAAAACGTGTCTTCAGGTGATCACTTCTGCACTTGACCCCAATGATTCCAGTCGCTGTAAGAATTTCTCATCTTCATGCAATGTTCCTGAAGGATGGAAGACACTTGAAGCAAATATGGTGTGTGAAAATGGGATAGTTCTTACTCTTGAAAATATTTCCGACAAAGAAACTGTTTTCGGAATTCTCCAAAAAGATGAACAACATCTTCTTGATTTGGAAAGACAGATGAGAAAACTCCCAGAACACATTGTCGAAAAGCGCGTTATTACTGATCTCGTAAAAAAAGCATTTGAAATTCTCAAAGAAGCACAGGAAGAAATGCAATCTTATAGAAAGAATACAGCAGACGTTGAAGACAAACTCAAAATACTTCATCAACAAACTTTTCCTGAAATCGAAAGTAAAATGGCAGCAGTACGTCCGTACTTAGACTTCCTCTTTCTCGAGAAAGAACTTCTGGAGAGTCTCTCTTCTTATAAGGCAGAACTCGCTAAAATTGAGAAAGATTCAGAGTATTATGCAAAGCTCGATGCTGGAGTAAAAAATCTCGAAGCACTCCTCGAATCTGCCAAAAATCAACGAGGACAAGGTCTGGAAAAGCTTCTGGAAGCCCTTCACGATACAAAATCTCGTGTAGAAAAACTCATTCAGGAAAAACGCTCTTTTGAAGCAGATTCATTCATAGAAGGAACTGTTCAGGATCTCATAAAATCCCGCGATGCAATTCACGATTTTATCGAGGAACGTAAAATTTCAGACGTAAAAACACAGGAAATTTTCTCCAAGTTTGAATCCCTCGTAAATGACATTCAAAAAAATTCTGTGAACATGACAGAAAATGGTGAAATTCTTCGACTTATAGATAAAGCGATTTCGCTGAGAGATAAACTCAAAAACCGTCTCCATGGGTATGTATCTCAGGAAGAAGAGACAGCGTCACTCGATGATCTTTTCGCACATCTCGAAGAAAAAGTTGCCGAAAAAGTAGATAAGATTTTCCAGAACTTTACCAATAAACTTGAAATTGTTTTAGATGAGGCGCTTCAAAAGGCAGCAGTAAAACTTGCTGATCTCACGGAGAGATTCTCAGAGAGTTTTACGAATGCTGTATCTCAAAGCGTTTCTAATATTACTGCAGTAGGAGAAAAACACCGAGATCGAATCATTGCTGATAAAAACATAATTCTTGAGCGCGTGGATAATTTGGAAAAATCCCTCGAAAAAGCCGATCTTGGGAGTTTCACTAAAGAACGTCTCAAGGAAGTAATGCAAGTAGTAGCGACGAGAAACTGGTGTGGAGGGATATCAGAAGATGTGAAAGCAAAAGTAAATAGCGCAGGACTTGCACTCGAGGCAAATGAATTTACTCCTCAAGAAATAGAAACTTTGGCATCGGATGTAACAGTGCTTGCAGAAGAAAATAATCAAGAATGCTATACAATTGGAGCAGCCAGTTTCTTGGATGTTCCCATGCACGAATGGTATTTTGCTCCGGCTGAGTACAATACTTCTCATGGATATGTACGCGGATACGGTGGCGATCGCACAGGACAATTCGGAGCGATAAATCCTACCCTCAGAATTGAAGCGCTGGTTATGGCAATGCGAATTTTCGGACTTCCTCTTGGGAATTCTGAAAAGCTTGATGTGGATTTCCCTGGAGTTCCGGATTGGGGATATGCGGCATTTAATGGCGCACTTGCTGTTGGATATACTCCAAATCCATCAAGACCAATGGATCAGCCAATTACGAGATGGGAAACTGCAGAACTTTTTGCAACACTCGGAAAAAAATATATTGATCAAAATTCAACGATCGATTCTGCAAAAGAGTATCTCGACTATACTGAATTTGCAGCAAATACATCGGCGTTACAAGCAATTGATGCCTTGAGTGATGTCGATGTTTTCCAGGGATCTCAGGGGAAATTTCATCCAAATGATCCTCTTGTTCGCTCTGAATTCGCGACGATAAATCAGCGTCTTACTGAAGGACTTGGACTCGAGACAAGCGCTGCAAGATAACTTTTTTCCTCCGAGATGAGGAATATACGAAAAGGAAGATGTGAGAAATCATGTCTTCCTTTTTCAAGGTGTCGATAAAAATATTTTGATACATCTATTTTTATGCGCAAAAAAAGCACAAATATTATTTGTACTTTTTTTGTATTGGTATTTTTCGATATTCCAGCGTCTTTTAGGAATCTTTTTAATGATTCCAGAGCCGGGATTCGAAGAGCTCACTGACCGAGTGAGAATTTCTTGCTGTCCTTTGGATGTGTTTTGGTCTATCCGTGACCTGCCCTTTGGCGTCGCATGCGCATTTCTCTAGGAGATATGGAAGAGACAGGACATAGTGGGGGTGGAATTTTTTCCCGGTCTTTGGAAGAAATCCACGTCGGAAAGCGAAGAAAGCGGAGCCTCTTCTCTGTTCCTGCACTCTCTTAAATATGTATTATGATTGGCCAGGGAGAAGAAAGGCTCGGCTCTCCCCACTTTCTTTAGGAAAGGGAGAAGAGAACAAAGCAAGCAATTGTAAAGAACAGGGAGTATTGGTATGTGTGTTGATCTGTTTTTCTGTGTGTTTGTAGTGTATGTTTTTGAGAGGAAACGAAAGAGAGGCGAAGATGAAGAGAGACGTTAATTTTGAATTTTTGTCCTCCACTTCTGTCTCAAGGTTTCAGGTCATCTTATCGAAAAGAATGAGTATTGTCAAAAAATAGAGCTTTCTTGATGTAGTGGAATATTTCAAAATAATATTTAAATACCAAAAGATAATGGAATAAAGCCATTTTTGAAGAGATTAAATTTTGTTTTTTATGGACATATCGTGTTCCTTGCAGGGAATTCTTCTCATCGATAAACCGCCTCATATTTCCAGTTTTGATGTCATTCGTAGCGTCCGAAGGACTTTAAACATAAGGAAAATCGGACATGCGGGCACTTTGGATCCTTTTGCCTCCGGATTACTCGTTTTGGCGATGGGAGAAGGAACAAAAGTTCTTTCTGAGCTCATTCTTGCGGAGAAAGAATACTCTGCCGATATAATTTTTGGTGCGACGTCTTCTACAGATGATCGAGAAGGCGTTCTTTCTCATACGACGGAAAATATTCATTTTTCAAAAAAAGATCTCCTCGGAGTATTTCCCAATTTTTTAGGAGAAATTGATCAGATTCCTCCTCTCTATTCGGCGCTTAAAATCTCAGGAAAAAGAGCATGTGATCGAATGAGAGCTGGAGAAAATATTGAAAAGCAAATAGAGAAGAAAAAAAGAAAAGTGAAGATTCTCGAGATAGAAGTTTTGGATTTTGAATATCCACGGGCAAAAATCAGAGTCCATTGCGGCTCAGGAACATATATTCGAAGCTTGATACGTGACATTGGATCTGAGCTTAGGACGGGAGCGTATGCGAACGAACTCCGCCGAACAAAGATTGGGAATTTTGATGTGGCAAAAGCGAAAAACATGGAAGATATTTCAGAAAACGATATTCTCGAGCTGAAACCAGAATTTTTCCCATTTCCATCACTTGAAATTTCAGAAAAAGAAGAAGAAATGGTGCGACTTGGAAAATCCTTTTTTTTAGATAAAAACAAAAATTTCGACAGTCAAAAAATTTCACTTTTTCGAAAACAGAGAATGATCGGATTTGCAGAAATTCAAAAACACGGAGAAGAATATGTGGTTCAGCCACGGAAACTTTTGACACCATAGAGAAACATCCTTTTGAATTTTCTCAAGAAAACTTGTGTTTCAAAATAGGAAACCGTACTCTTTTTTACGAGTTTTCTTCAAATACGAATGAATATTCTTTCCAGAATGAAACAAAAACTTTTTGGTCCGCTCGGTGCTGGGGCTGGGGCATTTATTCTTGCGGTTGCTTCCACCATGAGCTATCTCTTGGGATGGCTTCGAGATGCGATATTTGCAAGAACATTTGGCATAACTGCATTCACCGATTCATACTTTAAAGCATTCATACTTCCCGATTCTCTCCTCACAATTTTTATTACTGGAGCGCTTCTCGGAATTCTGATTCCGCTCTATGTTCGTGCGCAAAAAATATCCGAAGAAGAAGGAGCCAAAACATTTGGAGATTTTTTCTTTGTTCTGAATAGTTTTTACGCTATCGCAGCTTTTCTCTGTCTCCTTTTTTTGGGTCCGATTCTTTCTCTATTTTTTCCCGAAACATCGGTCGAGCAAATGCCAGTTCTCCTCCAAATTACGAAAATGTTAATTTTTTCGAATTTTTTCTTTGCCCTTTCGAATTTTCTAGGGCATTTTCTTCTCGCCCACAAACGATTTTTTGCGTATTCCATTGCACCACTTTTGTATAATCTCGGAATTATTTTGGGAATACTCGTGGGAAGCTCAGAATATGGAATTTATTCCGCAGCGTATGGTGGACTCTTTGGCGCAATGCTGCATTTTCTCCTCCGCCTTTATGATTTCCTCAAATCTCCCGGAAGATTTGTGATTTCGTTTGATATTCATAATCCACTCTTGCGAGAACTTCTTCGAAGCATGTGGCCGAAAGTTATTTCTCTTCTTTCCCTCCAAATAGGTTTTTACTTTTTTGCCCGCATGGGAGACGGAATTTTAGGAGAAGGGAATTATTCTTCTTTTCAATATGCCCGCAATCTCCAAAGTTTTGCCGTTTCTCTTTTTGGGATTTCTTTTGCGACGGCGGTTTTTCCATTTCTCGCCGATTTTGTTGCAGAAAAAAAAATGGATCATTTTCTTTTTCGTTTAGAAAAATCTCTTGGACAAATTCTTTTTCTCGCCCTGCCATCGGCAGTGGGAGTGATTCTTATTGCGCCAGAAATTGTCAGACTTGTGTATGGAGTTCAGGAAAACAACATTCTCACCGTGATGGCACTTATTCCGCTTGCTCTCGCGATTCCACTCGAAAGCATGAATCACCTTCTCGTAAGAGCATTTCATGTGCTCAAAAATACATTCATCCCCATGATCGCGAGTCTTCTTTTTCTCACTGCTCTCATTTCTTTTTCACTTCTGCTTGTTTTCGAATTTAACTTTGGAGTTGAGGCATTCGGAATCGCATACTTTTTGAGTTTCGTAGTGCAAGTCATTTTTTTGTTCCTACTTCTTCCAAGACTTGCGGGATCATTTCCGTGGAGTGATTTTTTCCCAAAAATTCGAAAAACATGTTTCATCTCTGCCATTATGGGAATTTCAGTATTTTTTACGATCGAGTTTCTTAGAAATACGCATTATCTTCCGCGCTTTGCCGTGGCAGTATGTGTGGGAATAGTGACATATTTTGCTGCGGCACTTCTCCTCAAATCACCAGAAGTGTACGAAGTGCCATTTTGGAAATGGTATCCACTCTCTCGAAAAAAATCTCAGACAAGTATTCAAAAAATTGATGATAGCGTATGAAATTTTTTCGGAAAAAAATTCGGCGGCGATCGATTTTTCGAAACATATTTTTCGAACTCATCTTATGTATGGGATTTTTCGTGGGAATATACCTTTTTCCGAAAGTAGAAACGCGGATAGAGATCTGGAGAGCAGAAAGGGATCTTCAAGAATATAGCGAGCGAATCGCTGCTATAAAGAATGTTGCGTCGCCATATAGAGAGAGTCCGGAAATCGCTCAGTCTTTCGAAAAAATATCACTCTCGGAAAATTTTTCTGAAAAAATCTCTCACTTAGAAGAGAAAGATATTCCGAAAGAAAAAATTCTTACAGTTCCTTTTATATGCCAAAATCCATTTCGTGATGAAGCTCATTGGAAGTTTCATGAAGAAAGTTGCGAGGAAGCAGCACTGCTGCAGACATATCTTTTTATGACGAATTCGTCTGCATCTCCAGAGAAAGCGCATGAAATTATTTTGGACATGATCGAATGGGAAAAGCGCCCAGAAAATTTTGGAAGACACAAAGATCTCCTCGGGGAAGAAATGAAGCAATTTATTGTGGGATATTATCATCTCCCGGAGGAATCGGTATTTCACGTCAAAAATCTCAATAAAATTCTTATTCAGAAAATTATCACTTTGGGATATCCACTTATCGTTCCCATTCAGGGAGACCTTCTCCGGAATCCGTTTTATCCGTATCCCGGATATCACATGCTCACGGTTATTGGATTCACAGAAGATCGCGTTATCACGAATGATGTCGGCACAAAACGGGGTGAAAAATACTCTTATGAATGGGAGAGATTTTTAAGCGCCAATCTTCCGGTAGGGAATGATGCGTTTGTGATTTTATCAACAGCCAGGAAGAAGGAATAAGGAAGTAGGAAGTAGGAATCAGGAAGTAGGAATCAGGAAGTAGGAATCAGGGAGCAGGAATATGGTTTTGTAGAAGTGACACTCTTCGAGTGGTAGTTTTTGGTATTGGTCCCTCCCTAATTCCTTATTCCTAATTCCTTATTCCTGCTTCCTTCATTGAATTTCTCCTTCTTTTCTGCCACAATATTTTTGATGTTTCAGCGCTACTCGCCCGATATCGGCCTGCTTCTTTCGGTCCTTTTCCTCGTGGCATTTGGACTTTTCATGTTGAGCTCTCTCAGTGTGTACAATTCTTACTCGAAAGTCTTTGCGCAGCAGGTAGTTGACTATTGTGACGCTCATGAAGAAATTCCAAACTGTCAGCAAGAAGAAGGACGTCGATATGCAGAAGGTTATTGTCAGGAGAATAATTGTAATAATCTCTATTTTGAAAGACAGGTAGTCAATGTGTTTATTGGTCTTCTCCTCGGGTTTTTAGCATTCATTATTCCTATGGGAGTATGGAGAACTCTGGCGCCAGTATTTTTTGTCGCAGCATTTCTTCTCCTTTGCCTCGTATTTACTTCTCTCGGAACGGGGTATGGAACCTCAAAAAGTTGGCTGAACATTCCCTTATTTCGATCGGTTCAACCCGTGGAGGCAGCAAAACTCGCTATGATTTTTTATTTCGCTATTTGGATGTCAAAAAAACAAAATACCATCCAAACATTCCAAGGAGGGTTTCTTCCTTTTGTTATTCTTGTCTCTGTCATGATCATTCCCGTCGCTTTTCAGCCGGATTTTGGATCGGTACTTGTCCTCGGAATTATCGGAGTCACTATGTTTTTTGTCGCAGGAGGAAATATTTGGCACATCATTGGGGGAAGTATTGTCGCGACGATGCTCTCTTGGCCAATAGTTTTTTCGCATGCCTACATCAGAGCCAGATTTTTTGCTCTTTTCATGAGTGATCTCGCGCTACAAGATGATAAATATCAGTTGGATCAATCTCTTATGGGAATTGGGAGTGGGGGATTTTTTGGAGTAGGACTCGGAAACAGTACCCAAAGGTCAGGATGGCTTCCGGAAATTCAAGGGGATTTTATCTTTTCAGGAATAGCGGAAGAAATGGGTTTTTTTCGGATTCTCCTTCTCCTCCTCGTGTTTATTTACATTGCGCTCAAAGGGTTTCAGATTGCAAAAAATGCTCCTGATCGATTTTCATTTCTCGTAGCAGTAGGAGTGACTTCGTGGATTATATTTCAGGCAATTATCAATATTCTTGTGACGCTCGGACTTTTTCCCCTCACGGGAATTACTTTTCCCTTCCTGTCCTATGGAGGATCTTCACTCGTAATGTTTTTGTTTGGAATAGGTCTCCTTCTCAATATTTCCTCTCTTTCTCCACCAGTCGTTTCTCGGGAAACCACAAAGCTGAAGGGAAAAGGAGTGTATGCATAAAAATTCTCTCACCCTATTTCTATGAAAATTTTGTTTGCTGCTGGAGGTTCAGGCGGTCATATTACTCCCGCTCTTGCCGTTGCAGATGTGATCCAAAAAAAATCGAAACATACAGAGATCGTATTTGTGAGTTCAAATGCTGCACTTGATGATGAAATTTTTTCCGCACATTCTCAAAAATATCGAAGGCACACTTTGTCACCGGCAAAATTTCGCAGATATTTTTCGCCTCAAAATATTCTTGATATTTTTCGCGCTCCAAGAGTATTTCGAGAAGCATGGAAAATTCTGAGAAAAGAAAAACCTGATTTGGTGTTTTCTAAAGGTGGATTTGTTGGATTTCCCATAGGAATGGTGGCAAAAATTTTGAGAATTCCCGTTATTATTCATGAGAGTGATATCGCTTCTGGTCTTGCGAATCGTATGCTGCGAAAGATCTCCAAAAAAATTCTCACTTCGTTTCCCACGGGAGAAGGAGAATGGGTTGGAACGCCAATCCGTGAAGAAATACTGAATGGAGATGCCAAACGAGGAAGAGAATTTTTGGGATTTCCTGAAAAAGAAAAAATTCTGCTCGTTATTGGAGGAAGTCAGGGAGCGGAAATAATAAATCAACTTCTTCTTTTCTCTCTCGATGAACTCTTAAAAAAGGCATGCGTTGTGCACATTTCTGGACGAGGGAAGTCCGCAAGAAAAGACACAAATAGGTACCGCAGTTTTCCCTATCTCGGGTCAGAATATGGCGATGTTCTCGCTGCAGCTGACCTTGCCATCTCGAGAGCTGGAGCGAATTCGCTCTTCGAATTTGCTGCGCAAAAAAAAGCAATCCTTCTTCTCCCACTCCTTTCTGCTGCAAATAATCATCAGAAAAAAAATGCTGAATTTTTTGCTTCTCGCGGAGCAGCAAAAATTTTATATGAAGATCATTTGAGTTCTGGTGAATTTCAAAAAACAGTTTCTGCTTTTTTGGAGGATGAAACCACTCGAAAGAATCTTGAAAAAAATATTGCCACACTCGCGCAAAATGGCGCATCTCAGAGGATTGCCGAACTCCTTATTCTTACGGCAAAAGAAGTCGCGGAGAGAATTTCACTTTGATTTTTTTGAGCTTTTCGAGTAGCATTTGGAGGTCGCCTTTTTCCCACTAAGAGTGAAAAAAATTGATATTCTTAAAAGAGAATTACGGTTCTTGCCATTTTCACGGAAACTCGTCCTTTTTGGGGCTTTTGGTGTGCTTCTCTCTCTTTTCTTCCCATGGGGAACTCACAGCGGGAAAATCACGAGTACTCTTGGATTTGAAGCGGAAAGTTTTAATGCATTTGGCATTTTTTCCATATTCGGGTGGCTTCTTCTTCTCATTCAGTGCGTGTCACTTCTTCTTCTTGTTCGGGAAATGATCACGAAAAATGGAACTTTTCGAGGACTCGCCAATTCTGTATTATGGATTATTTTAGGAGCTCTCGGCATGTACACTATTTTTATTGCGCTTTTTATCTTGAGTTCATCATATCTCACAAATAAAGATAGTAATTTTGAAGTCCAAATCAGCGTCTTTCTCGCGCTTTTTTTAGAAACGCTTCTGCTCCTCGGAGGATGTATGGGAATGAAGGATGAGGTAAAGCGCCACACAAAGGAATCTTTGTCGAAATATCACACCGTTGATACCTCTCATATCCATCTTGAGCCAGAAGTACAGGACGAACAACTTTCATTTGGAGATTATGACGAAAAAAACTGACACAATTGTTTCATCGGAACCTCTCGAAAAAAAAGCAGCGACTCCTGTTTTTGAATTTGTTGAACACGATGAAAACGAAAAATCTTCTGATATCAATTATGACGAACTCTTGAATGTGCGTGTGAAAGTACGTGGGGAACCAGAAGAAGCACAGGATTCAAATATTGTTTTTTACTGTTGGGAATGCAAGCACATCATTGCGGCACAAAAAAAGAAAACGAAGAAAGTAAAATTTGTATGCTCTGAGTGCAAAAGTGGAGATGTGTACTTCGGAACGGAAAGGGGAATAAAGGGATATTTTCACCTTGCTGCCTAGTGTTCAATTTTCACGAATGATACATAAAGTCTTTTGTCTTTCATCCATGACACTTAAGTCCATTTGTTACTCATAAAACATAAAATGTGAGCCACAAAGAAATTTGTAGAGAATCTATGAGCGACAAAGATTATAGAGTTTTTACCTTCGTGTACCATGAAACTAAAATTTGAAGCCAATTAGGGATATTTATCCAATTCCATAAGATTAAAATCTCATGAACAATCAAAAAATCACTGTGAAAGGCACAGAAATAATCATTTTTTAGCAAAAGAAAAGCGATTATATTTCGTTGACGGATATAGCCAGAAATAAAAATCCTGAAGAACCGAAAGATGTTGTAAAAAACTGGATGAGGGTCAGAAGCACAATAGAGTTTTTGGGGCTATGGGAGATGGTTAATAATCCTAGTTTTAAAGGGGTCGAATTCGACTCCTTTAAAAATGCGGCAGGGAGCAATAGTTTTGTTCTATCTCCTCAAAAATGGATAGAAAAAACAAATGCTATCGGGATTATCTCAAGATCAGGTAATACTGGCGGAACATTTGCCCACAAAGATATCGCATTTGAATTTGCTTCGTGGATCTCCGCTGAATTCAAGCTCTATTTAATAAAGGAATTTCAGCGACTAAAACTGGAAGAAAATGAAAGAAAGGCGCTTGGGTGGGACGCGAAACGATTATTGGTGAAAGCAAATTACAAGGTTCATACGGATGCGGTAAAAGAATATATCGTTCCTTCACAAATTTCTCAAAAGCAGAGAGATTTTATTTACGCGGATGAAGCTGATGTTTTGAATATGGCTCTTTTTGGAATAACCGCGAAAGAATGGCGTGACCAAAATTCTGGCAAGAAAGGGAATGTTCGCGATTATGCCAATGTGACTCAATTGGTTTGCCTGTCCGGCTTAGAAAGTTTAAATGCAGAATTTATCAGGCAAGGTCTATCACAAGGAGACAGATTAAAGAAGCTTAATCAAATAGCGATTATCAAAATGGAATCTCTTTCGGGAAATCCAAGTATTAAGAAATTGGAAAATTAATTTTTATACTGAATATTAGGGAAGAATTCGTAGTGAAAGATCTATGGAACCAGCAGAATGCGTAAGGAAACCGCAAGAAATTACGTCAACTCCCGAATGGGCGTATTCCATAAAATTTTCTGCATGGATGCCGCCAGATGCTTCGAAGAAAATATTTTTTTGATGATATTTTGCTTTTGAAATTTCCGAAAATATATTCCGAATTTCTTTTGCAGAAAAATTGTCGAGGAGAAGAACTCCCGGCCACTCTGGTGATTGTTTCTGAAGCACTTTCAATAAGGAAAATAGGTCGGATGCGGTTTCCACCTCAATCTCCCAAAAACTTCCAAAATTGTTCTTTTCAAATGTCTTCGCGTTCGCAATGAGGTGCGCTACCTTCTCTATTCCCTCGGGGAAAAGAGCGAGGTGATTTTCCTTTACGAGAATTGCATCAGAAAGTCCGAGCCGATGAGAGAGTCCTCCTCCTACAGCTACTGCTTTTTTATCGAGCATGCCCCAAAGAGTTTTTCTCGTAGCTGCGACAAATACTCCCGGAGGAAGTACATCTGCAATTTTTTTGGTTTCCGTTGCAATTCCGCTCATTCGAGAAAGAATACTCAGCATCATTCTTTCCCACTGAAGAATTGTTTTTGCGCTTCCGCGGAGATCACAAATATTTTCATGTTCATGGAAAGCATCACCATCAGCGTATTTCCAAGAGATACTCAGCTTTTCTCCAGAGGAAGCATTCCAAAAATCAATCTCTTCCCTTCCGGCAAGTATTCCGCTCATTCGAGCAGTAATTCCGGCACTTTTTTCTTCGTCATGATCTCCAAGGAGGAATTCGGTCGTGATATCATTTCCATCATTCGCGATTTCACGAGTACAGAAATTAAGCACATACTCGACGTACTTCGCGTTGTTCATCATGAGAACTGAAGAACGATCCTGTGGAATTTGCGGCATAATCAAAAGAAAAATACGTTTGTATTTTGGTCTTTTTTCTTTCAAAAACAAAGGGGTTCCTAAAACACCTCCAGCACATTCTCTGAACTGGGAGTATTATCAAGACTCGTTCCTGCGGAACTAATTCGCACGATATTTATGATGATTGCCCACGCAAGAATGGTCATTAGGAGTCCGAGCACGGACCAAATAATAGTTTTTTTTGCAGCAGTCATTCCGTCTTCTTCTCCGACAGAAATAATATATCGAATTCCGCCAACGATAATCATTACTCCAGAAGCTGTTCCGCAAAGATACAAGATGACATTTATCACCTGAAGAAAAGTGTGATCAATTTTTCCCTCTCCGCTATTTCCCGGAAGCGTTACCATTTCGGGCGGAACATCATCACAAATAGCTCCGCCCGAAGCATTTTTTAAAGTTTCGCACAGGCTATTTCCGAGAAGTCCTGATGGCGATATTTGAAAAAGGAACATGCTCGCAAACATTGTAATCAAAAGAATTCCCAGAACGGTATGAAATTTGTGTGGGGTCATGTGCGGGTAAAAGTAAGTTTTGTAATAGCTTCAACGGCAGCATAAGCAATCACCACGAGAACAATGCCGACAACTGCATACACAAGAAGTGATTTTGCGTGTTTCAACTTTTCCTCATCGCCATAATTGACAACAAAAAGAACTCCAGAAACAATAAGAACTCCAAGAGTAGCGGTACTCATGAGCGCAAGAACTATTTTAATAATTGCAGGAAGGAATTCTGTTTCGATGTTTCCCTCAGGAGGATTTCCGTTCGGACGTTGCTCCTTTGTAGGGATAACTCGCGCTTCAAAAACATTCGGAGAAACGGAATTATTCGTTGAAACTTTCTGAGAAATTGTATTTTGGAGTGGCGTTGCGGTGAATGCAAAGACTTGAATTGCCACTCCAAATAAAAGTGGAATGATGGCAAAAAGATGGATGGAGTGTGATGATATTTTATTCATAATTTCTGCTGGCAAAATAAACAATTACTCAGTTGTTCCGGGGAAAGGAATATTTTCGATAATTGCCACAATAACAAATGCAAACATAGCAATAAGGAGGCCAATAAGTGCCCATGTAATTGCCTTTACTCCTTTCCCTCTTCGCTCCGAATTTTCTCCCGCAGTAAGAATGAGGATGCCTCCTCCCATAAACATGATGACCGCAACACCAGCGGCAAGACCCAAAAAGTAAGAAATCCACCAAGGGAGAGCTTCGCTCAGAATCCAAGTTTTTGTGAGGAGATCTTGTGGTCCACTGGTATTCATTTGCGAATCATTACATGGATTTCCAAGGAGTCCGGTATCACATTTCTCCGATCCTTCAGGAAAAATTGGAGGGACCACCTGTGCGGAAAAGATGTTAATTCCAGTGATAAAAATACTCGCCAAAAATCCAATAACGAGTGATATTCCCGCAAAAATAAATTTTCCAATCAAATGAAAACTATTTTTTCCTCTTTTTGATCGATGGCGAAATAGTGAAAATTTCATGTAAGTCGAAAGAAACTTGGATTGATAAAATTGAGGAGAAGCGCTGAGAGAAATACAAGGACAAGCCCAAGAAGGGCTTGAGTAATTCGTTGTTTTGCGGCATCTGTTTTCGAACTTTCTCCTCCTGCACTCATGTATTCAAATCCTCCAACAATGAGTATGAGAACCGAAAAAATCGAAACAACTCCCATTCCAAAAAGGAAAACTTGTGAAACATACTTTCCCATAATATCCACAGCTGTCGCATCTTTTTTTATTTCAAATCTTCCCGTCTCATCTTGTCCTGGAAAGGGAGCGAGGAGTTCTATACAATCTGAAGAATTTGGCGGACACCCTTTTTTCGCATCAGGAATTTCAATCTTTTTACCGCCCTCTTCTACTGTTGCTCCTGCAGAAGCAATATTTTCAGAATCCAGAAAATGGATTTCTCCTGAAATTTCAGAGAAAATTCCAAGAGAAAATATCGCCAGAAATGCAATGATTTTTATTTTTTTCATATTATGTTCCAAGTGTGTACAAAGCGACCTGAAAGAGTTTTATCAGCGCATATGATCCAAGAACAACGAGAATTCCGACGATAGAATAGGTCATGAGATCTTTTCCCCGCTCTACGCGAGATTCGTCTCCCGCTGAGAAAATCCAAAATCCAGCACCGATCATAAATGTGGCAATCGTTGCGAGCACCACAGTTCCCGTAAGGAGCCGAATGAATGAAAAGCTGAGCTCCCCCATGTTTGCATATGGTGTTGGATTGATATTAAAATTCTTTGGTCCAAGATCAACTCCTTCTGATTTGTATTTTAAGATATTATTTTTTTGTCCTAATGGATCTGCGCTTACACCAGCTTTTGCTCCTTCGAAGGCTTTAGATGTAGAATCAGATCCTTTTTCTGAAGTTGTACTGCCTCCTCCATCCGCTGGTACTACTGTAGCTCCGGGAGTTGCAAATACCGTGTTTTTCAATCCAACAACATTTCCCAAAAAAGTGTTGAGAAGAAGTACTCCAAGAAAAATTCTGATAAATGTGTGTGTTCGCAAGAAATGCATATTTTTTAATATTTTTGTTTCTTTTCATTATATCTCAAAATACGTATTTTCTCAAGGAAACTCTGAAAAATGCGAACTCCTTCGTCATCTGCGGCAAAAAATTCCTCATCGTACTTTCAGTACGTTTGCGGATTTTTTGCCTTGATTCCTCGTATTTCATCATTTTTCAGAGTTTCCTACACAGTGCATAACCCCAAAGAATTTTCTCTTTTTGCTTATTTATCACCGTTTTCTCAAGACAGAATGCATTTCGAAAATGGAGGGAACACAGAATATGCGTCCCCTCCAAAGTGGCGATTGCCACGCATTCGTTGACAGCTAGTCTTCACAATCCATTTCCGGAAGCGGGAACCTCTCTTCTTCACCATTCCAAACCGAGAACTCATAGGTGAAGAATTGAAATCCCCGGCGCGTAACGAGGCGTGCTCCGAGCTCGGAAAGAACGAACTCTGCTTCGACCTTTGCCGGAGGAACCATGAGTGTCATTTCCACATGGAGCGCATATTTCTTGATGCGCTCGGGAGATGACCAGATGATCCAGAATTCCGACTGGTCCTTATATGGCAGAGCGATCGTCCTCATTGTGTCCGCAGAGAGACGCGCAGTTTCTCCTCTCCCGCCGTACGATTTGTCCTCAGTGTACGCTTCCAGGTCGAAGCGGTGAGAAGTAAGAGAAGTTCCATCGACGACGATGGCGTCGTTTTCATCTTCGTCAATTCCGTCGAAGATTTTAATGTCGAGTGCCATGGGTTTCAGGTGAGAAGTGAGTTCCTCGCGAAGCTCGATGGAATCATCCACTGAATCCTTTTTGGAGGCGCCTTTGTACGCGCCGAGAAGGAAAAGTGCGAGGATTCCGAGAGTGAGTGTCAGAATAGTGCCGCGGAATCGTGGTTTTCGTGTCACGAAAAACCTCCTTTTTGGAGTGAAGAAAGTGAAGGAAAAGCCGGCACAAATGTCCACATTCACTCGGTTGACAGAGCATTACTCGTGAAGCCGAAGTGACTGCAGACAAATACCGACTTTACATATGTCAAAGATCATACCGATATGATCCTTGAGAAAAAGTTTTTCTTCGAATTCCATTTTTTGATGGGTTCTATTTTTGCGGCTTGAGAAGCTTGTACTTCTCATAACGATTGTGTCGACGGAAGTCGTCGACAGATTTTTTTAAATTAGAACTCAGAGGAATATTTTGTATGGGAATTACCAAATAAGGGTGGCATCTCCAAAAGAATAAAATCGATATTTTTCTCGAATCGCCTCTTCATATATATCTTTTACAATTTGAATACCATCAGTTTTTTGAGGACTCAAAAACGCAGCAACAAGCATAATGAGCGTGCTTCTCGGAAGATGAAAATTTGTGAGAAGATGGTCAACCACCTGAAATTTTGCTGGAGGAGAGAGGAAGAGCTCAGTTTTTCCTGTTTTTGGCATAAGTATTCCATTTTCCGCACAAGATTCTAGTGTTCGAAGCGCTGTTGATCCAACAGCGGTAATTTTTTTCCCAGAATTTTTTGCTTCCTGAAGGCGCGTTGCGGTTTCTTCGGAAAGAGAAAACCATTCCGAGTGCATTTTATGATCCGTAATATTTTCTGTTTTTACGGGAAGGAATGTTCCTGCACCAACATGGAGAGTGACATACTCTATTTGGACTCCATTTTCCCTAAGTTTCTCCAAAA
The DNA here is from genome assembly GCA_016220175.1 of Candidatus Peregrinibacteria bacterium. NCBI lineage: Bacteria > Candidatus Peregrinibacteriota > Candidatus Peregrinibacteria bacterium. The sequence goes on along the minus strand of JACRHZ010000006.1, from coordinate 10,566 downwards.
GTTCAGGTGTAAAATGGAGTCCTGCCGTTGGAGCAGCAACAGATCCATCATTTTTAGCATATACGGTTTGGTATCGCTCAGAATTTTCCAATTTTTCATGAATATACGGAGGAGTTGGCATCTCTCCAAAATGTTCGAGAAATTTTTGAAAATGTGAGCTTCGAAATTGGATATGTCTCAGTCCATTTTCTTCGATATGTTTTACCTTTATTTCTGTTCCATCTCCAAAAGTGAAGGTCATTCCGATCTGAAAAAATTTCCCTTTTCGAACCATGCATTTCCAGATGTTTTCTGAGGAAGGAAGAAGTTTTTCGAGAAGGAGAATTTCTTTTTCCTGTATTCGAATTCTCGCAGGAATAACGCGACTATTGTTGAGCACGAGAACATCATTTTTCCCAAAAAGAGAAAGTACATCTTTGAATTTTTTATGAGTGATTTTCTTTTTTCCACGATCATAATAGAGAAGGTGAGACTCATCCCGATGTGCTAAGGGATGCTGTGCAATGCGTTCCTCGGGGAGAAAAAAATCAAATTGTGAGAGTTCCATCAGAGAAAAGAGAGTTTTTGAAGATCATCGAGAATTGCAATCCATGTTTTCCCCGCTAAAAAGGAAATCGGGTTTTTATCGAGATCAAAAAATTGAATCTGGGCATCGCGTGAGGATTTTTTCCACGTGCCGCGAATAAAACTTCCATTCTGGAAAAATAGAATATTTCCCGTCCCGATATTTTCCATTTTCATTCTTCCTTTCGGATCATCAGGAATTGGCCACATGCGAGCTTCCATGACGACAAGGTTTTGTACGGAGATATCGAGAGAAGACGATTCTTGAGAGCGTACGAAAGATTCTCTTTCTTCATCCCATACCCAATCTGCAATATATTCTGGTGCAGAAAAATTTGTGCGAATTTTTAAAACTTTTTCTGCAGAGAGAGGAATACGAGAAAAATTCCAAATATTCTCTATGAGAACGGAAAGACTATTCGTATCTTTAGAGGATGTAATATATCTTCTGATTTCAGCAAGACTCGTAAAGAGGTTATGCGGCGCTGGATACTCCAAATCTCTCCAAAATGTTGGATTCTCCAAGGAAAAATACCCATCGTCAATATCAAGAATACTCCTCAGAGTTCTGAGTTCTGCAAGAACCTCATCGCTTCCTCCCGCATGGACAAAAGCGCCATGAAGTGGTTTTAAAAAATCAAGAAAATATGGGCGGGCGCTTCGAATTGGACCAACTTTTTCTGTATTTTGTCGTGATGAAAAAAATGCGAGAAAACGAGTAATTCCACCTTCTGCCACGGCTTCAACAACAAGTGGTGATTCATCAATCCCCACCTGTCCTTTTCTGGCGCTGAGGAGGTTATCGATCATAATTCCAACGACGTACTCAAATCCAATTTCACTCCTCTGTATGGATATCCCATCGAAAAAAGAAGTTTGTTCTTTCGGTGGACTAATAAAAAAATTGGAAAAAAAAGAAGTGTACTCCGAGGGCAATGTTCCAGATTCAGTGAAGAGCGGGGCAATCGGCTCCCTCAACTTTTCTTGAGAAGAAGTTTTCCCCGAAGAGAAAATAAATTTTTGGAGAGGGGCATACTTCCATTCTCCGAATCCCAACAAGAGAAAAAATATGAATGTGATACCCACAAACCAAATTCGATACATAGTTTATTGCGAAAATCTGGAAAGGAGTTATTCTTTCTTTTTTTCGCTGCCCTTTTCCGGAGCGCTCTCTTTTGGAGCTTCTCCTTCTGGTGCTGGACCGGCAGCGGCGGTTATGGCGGCGGCAGCAGCGGCAGCGGCGGCGGCAGCAGCCTCTTCTTCTTCTGCACGATCTTTTCTCGGTGCTGCAGCAGAAATAATAACATCGTCTGGATTATCTACAGCGACAACTCCTTCAGGGAAAGAGAGATCTTTGACAGAAATATGGTCGTGATAGTCTGAGAGAGAAGAAATGTCGACCGAAATATCATGAACCAGATGTTTTGGAAGACACTTCACGTGAACTTCAGATTTAGATGTCACAAGAACAGCACTCTTCTCCTTTACAGCAGGAGCAGTTCCAATAAATATGAGAGGAATAGCAGTTTCTACCTCTTTCATCATATCGATTGCATAAAAATCAATATGCTCAAACTGGGAAGAAATCGGATCGTAATCCACCTGGTGCACAAGAGCAGGAATAATTTTCCCCCCAAGAGAGACATCGACTACAGTTGATTCTCCCGAAACTCGAAATATTTTTCGAAACGCCTGATATTCGACAGAAACATGAAGCGTTGTCCCCTTGAGTCCCGGACCGTAGATAACCGCTGGTATTTGTCCCATGCTTCTCAACTTTTTGGCTTCGCCTACGTCAGCTCGTGTTTCTACTGTAATTTGTGAGGTTTGCATGATTATGAAAAAAGAAGATGTTTTTGAAACGAAAAGTTGTGGGGGGAAAAGAAGAACACCGCAAGAGAGGCATCTGGTGCCGAGAGTGGGACTCGAACCCACACTCCTTTGCAGGAACGAGATTTTGAGTCTCGCGCGTCTACCAATTTCGCCATCTCGGCCTGCGAATAAAAAATGTAAAGACTCCGCTTTTTCCCCAAGGCTGAAGGATTTTAGGTTTTTCGAGAAAGAGAGTCAAGATGTTTCCGAACAAGCTTCCTTAGAAAAATTCTCAGAGATCTTTCTCAGAAAAAATATCAAAAATAATATTTGGGGCAATTCCTCTCGAATGTAAAAATCGGAAAAGTTTCTCTTTTTTCTTCTTTTTTTCAAGATTCGGAGACATAAATTTGAGTTTTTGTTCAGTCAATTTTTTGGCGAAATCATGCTCATCTTCATCGGAAACATTTAAGAGAGCAGCATCAATTATTTCAGAAGAGACGCCTTTTTTTCTGAGTTCAGAGCGGAGCGCACTTTTTCCTCGAGGAGAAGTTTCTGTGCGATATCGCAAATATTCCTCCGCAAAAATTTTGTCATTGAGGAGTTTTTGATCAAAAAGCTCACGAAAAACTATCTCAATCTCATTTTCTGCACCGCGAAATTTTTTCAGAAGTTTTCTCCGAAGTTCATCTTCAGAATGATTGCGCATTCCGAGATATTTGAATGCCGCGTCACGAATGTTTTGAAGAATTTTTTGGTGTTCCATGCTTCTAAAAATAGATTCTGCTTTTGCTGTAATGTAAAATATAAAATGTAAAATGTACAAAAAAATCTCAAATCCTAATGTTTAAAATTTAAAAATTAGAATTTGTTTTAAAATTTTACATTTTATATTGTTCCACCTCGTGGAATTCAGGATCATCTCCCACACGGCTTTCCGCCGGCAATTCTTGTCCCTGATATTTTGCTGACGATTTTTTCCCATACGGAATTTCTGCAGGAGAACTCATTTGTTCAAATGCGATCTGACATACTCGCATTCCCGGATAGAGTGCGATTGGCATTTTGTTTACATTCGAAATTTCCAGAGTAATTGTTCCTTCGAATCCGGCATCAATAAATCCGGCGGTAGAATGTACAACAATTCCAAGACGGCCGAGCGAACTTCTCCCTTCAACTCGTGCAACGATATCATTTGGGAGTGCAATTTTTTCAAGGGTAACTCCCAACGCAAATTCTCCGGGCTGAACAAGAAACGGTTCGTCCCCATGAATCTCGATCATGTGAGTGAGATTCTCCTGACCGCTGAGTTTTTTTGGATCAAGAAGCACATATTTCCCCGCCTTGTACACCTTAAAATATTTCCCCAGTCGAAGATCCATTGAAGAAGCATGAATTTGATCCAGATAACCATCGTTCGAAGAAAGAATTCGAATCGAACCATCCTGAATCTTTGCCTTAATGTCACGATCGGAGAGAACCATGGGGGGAAATTTTAAATTCTAAATTTTGAATTTTAAATTAAATTCTCATGAAAAATGTTTAAAAATTAAAAATTAGAATTTATTTAGAAATTAAAAATTTCAAAATTAAAAATTTTCATCTCAGCTTCACTTTTTTTTGTAAACAACACTCGAAGATCTAACATTTTCCATTACCCGAACTTCTCCACAATCTCCTCTGCAATTCCGGTGTAAGACTGAGGAGTAAGATTCTGAAGCGCATCCTTTGCTTCCTTCGGAATTTTGAGATCTCCCACAAATTTTTCATATTCCTTTCTCGTGATTCTTTTTCCACGAGTGAGTTCTTTGAGTTTTTCATACGGATGTTCCACTCCATATTTTCTCATGACTGTTTGTACCGCTTCTGAAAGTACTTCAATATTTTCTTCGAGGTCCTTTTCTATTTGGGTCGTGTTCACTTCTAATTTCTGAATTCCTTTTGAGAGGCTCGAAAGTGACAAAAGCGTGTGACCGAATGCAACTCCGATATTTCGCTGAAGAGTCGAGTCGGTCAGATCTCTTTGCCATCTGGAAATAGGAAGTCGCTCTGCAAAAAGGTGAAAAAGGGCATTGGCAATTCCGAAATTTCCTTCGGAATTTTCAAAATCAATCGGATTTACTTTATGCGGCATAGTGGAACTCCCCACTTCTCCTTCCTTGAGTTTTTGCTTGAAATATCCAATGGCAATGTATCCCCAGATGTCACGAGAAAAATCGGTACAAATTGTATTTAATCTGAAAATATTATGAGAGATTTTTGCGATGAAATCATGAGGTTCAATTTGATCAGAAATTGGTTGCCATGTAAGACCGAGAATCTCCACGAATGTTTTGGAAATTTCAAGCCAATTCACCTTTGGAAATGCCACCACATGAGCGTTATAATTTCCCGTCGCTCCGTTTATCTTTCCCAAAAAATCAACACCTTCGAGTCCTGCAAGTTCTCGCCGGAGACGAGCATAAAAATTAAAAAGCGCCTTGCCCACAGTTGTTGGTGAAGCCGGCTGTCCATGAGTGCGGGCAAGCATCGGAATTCCTTTCCATTCTCTACTTTTTTCCCCAATAAGGTCAGCGACTTCCGTAAATGCAGGAAGAAGACATTTTCGTATCGCATCCCTCAGCATCATAGCGTAGGCAAGATTATTTACGTCTTCAGATGTACAAGCAAAATGAATCCATTCCACTACATCTTTTAATGATGTCGCTGCGAATTTTTCTTTCAAAAAATATTCTACTGCCTTTACGTCATGATTCGTCGTTTTTTCAAAACTTTTAATTTTTTCCGCATCTCCCTCAGAAAAATTCTCAGTGATATTTTCTAAAATTCTTTTTTCCTTCTCGGTGAAAGCTCGAAGTTCTTCAATGTCATTTCGGTCGCTCAAAAATTGAATCCAAGAAATCTCAACTCTCACGCGATAATACATGAGGGCTTTTTCTGAAAAAAATTCTTTCAGTGGCTCAATTTTATGGCTATATCTTCCATCAAGAGGCGAAAGAGCCGTGAGTGGCGAAGTCATGCTTGGGAGAAAAAGGCGCTGTTATTATAGGGGAAAAAGAGAAATTCGGCGATGGAAGTAGGAAGTAGGAAGCAGGAAGCAGGAATTAGGAATTCTCATAAAAGTTGCATGCTGTTCTTTGGATATACCTTTCCACAGTGTTCAAAGGCATGTTCTGTGGCGATGCGCCCTTTGGGAGTCCTCTCTAAAAATCCGAGTTGAATAAGAAATGGTTCATAGATTTCCTCAATTGTTTCTTTTTCCTCAGAAAGCGCTGCTGCCAAAGTGGAAAGTCCAACTGGACCTCCTGAAAATTTTTCGATAATTGTCGTGAGGAGTTTTCGATCAGTAGAGTCAAGCCCAACATGATCAATGCCCAAATGGCGAAGAGCTTTTTCTGCAAGGGATTGTCCAATAGTTTCCGTGTTTTCCATGTCGGCAAAATCTCGAACTCTTTTGAGAAGTCTATTTGCAATTCGTGGAGTAGAGCGTGCTGACTCAGAAAGAAATTTTCTTGCGTCATCTTCCAGCACACACTCTAAAATTTTAGAGCTTCTCTCGAGAATTTTTTCAATTTCTTCCGGAGCGTAAAATTCGAGTTTATGAATACTGCCAAACCGATCTCTGAGTGGTGAAGAGAGCGATCCCATTTTTGTGGTAGCACCAATAAGGGTAAAAGGAGCAAGGGAAATTCTCATAGATTTTGCGCCGGGTCCATTTCCGACCATGAGATCCAGAGCATAGTCTTCCATTGCAGAATAGAGAATTTCCTCAATAGAGGTCTTGAGGCGATGAATCTCATCAATAAAAAGCACATCTCCTTTTTCCAAATTCGTAAGAAGTGCCGCCAAATCTCCACCTTTTTCAATTGCTGGACCAGAAGTTATTTTCAAGTTTCCCCCCATTTCATGGGCAATAATATGTGCCAACGTCGTTTTCCCGAGCCCGGGCGGACCATAGAGAAGAATGTGCTCGAGGGGCGCGTTTCTTTTCCGTGCTCCAGAAATAAACACGTGGAGATTCTTTTTAATTTGTGCTTGTCCCACATATTCTTCAAATGTTTTCGGTCTTAGGCCGACTTCAAAAAGATCTTCACTTACGCGAATTTCTGGTTTTATTGGCGATGGAGAACGAGAAATACTCATTGAGTTTTATGAATGATACATCTATTTGTATTGTAGGGAAGGCAATGGAAAGATACAAGGATGAGTCTTCACCAGTACATGAGAGAACGATAATCAATAGGTATAGCGTAGGTATAGATTATACCTTTCCAGTGTATGCGATGTTTTATGAATAGTAGGCGGACGCGACTGAAATGACTGAATTCAAAAATATTTTTCAATTAAATTCACTTTGATAGGCTTTTTTCTTCAAATAAAGATAAATTTGGCATTTTTTTTTGGCGAAGAGTAGACGGGATAAATCGCTGAACGATGGGGTCAAAAACTCTTTTTTTATTTAACTTACTTCTATTTAATCTCCTTGCAGATAACTTTTTCCAAATATTGTCTGCAAATTTTATTTCTTCATCATTAAAACCATATCCTTTTTTTAGAATTTGCTCATTTGTGATTTTTAAAATTTGGTCTATGCTTACTTTATTTCTCATCATTTTATCGATGGTTGAAAGGAGCTCAGCGTTTTCAATTCTAAAGGGGAGAAGTATTTTTTCTGCTTCGCTTGGCATTAATTCTAAAACACCTCCCCCATAACTACGACCAACAATCTCAGCAAATGCTAAAGAAAGTGAATTGTAAAAGCTAGCTATGAAGGCGTCTTTATTAGTATCTTTTTTCATAAATACACGGTGCATTGTATCCGTTGTATGGGCATTGGCTTCATTCAAAATCAATCGAGGATATAAGTTGTTTCTTCTGATAAATAAGGCATCGGATAACTTTATTGAGGGGATCACAAACCAATCATCACGGATACCGGTTTTGTAGCCTTTGTTTATTTCCATTGATTCGCCTAATTTAATGTAAGAGTTTGCTCCACTGTGCTCGTTAATTTCTTTCTTTGGCGGGAATACTAATAAATGAGTTTTGGCTTTTGTTTGTCTGTTTAGCTTCCAATCTTCTTTTGTAAAAATTACACTGTTCACCTGAACACTTCTTCCAACCATTGGCTTAGCATATTCTTTTAAGTCATATGTTTCTACCACAGGCAAAGGAACCGTGAAGTAATCATTAGACCCCGTAGTAATTCCGACTTCAACATTTGCATATTTTCCAATAGTAGGGATATTTCTTTTTACTGAAATTTTTTCGAGAAAGTTAATTTCTTCCTGTGCCAAGAAATAATATGTCCACTTGTTTGATTTGAAATCAATTTGTTTTGAAGGACTTTTTAGCCTGTTTACATCCAATTTTTCAAGATCGGAAGCATCTCTTAGCTCTAAATGCTCAATCAAGTGAGAATTACTTCCATTCTTTTCGCAAAGTAATAAAACAACTTCTTGCTGAATATCTGGAAACACTAATTTCTCAAAAGAAATAATATTGATTTTATTATAAAAGTGAGCCAAAAATTCACGTAATTGTTGTGCATAAGAAACTTGTAAGAGCTCTGCTGGAATTACAAAGCCAATTTTCCCTTTGTCTTTGAGTAACAAACTTGAGCCTACAACAAAAGAAACCCATGCATTGGTAAGTTTTGAATATTTTAGTTTTGCCCGATTAAAAACCTTGATGGCTTCATTTTGCTGTTCTTCCTGAAAATATTGATAACGAATGTAAGGTGGATTTCCAACCACTAAATCAAACTTCTGCGTGGTTTCATTGCAATACAAATGAAAGTCAGTATTAATTACTGATTTTTTATTGAGCATGATTTTATCTGCTTTGATAGCTTCTATTTTGTCAAATTCAATTGCGGTAACTGATTTGAACTTATAGTTATTTGCTTTTAGTTGTTCGATAAAAACGCCATCTCCACAACTAGGCTCTAAAATTTCATAATCAGAACTTCCACTGATGCCCCATTTTAAAATGAATGCAGCAATTGGCTCAGGTGTATAAAATCCACCTCTCAATTTCACGGCTGTTGCGTTCTTAATTAGCTTCATACAATTCTTTGATTAACGGGATTAATGAATCTTCACTACCTAAATCGTATAATTTGGCTAATAGCTTTTCTAGGTTGGCTTTCTCTCTTGCAAATTGTCCTTGCAATGGAATTAATGCCCTTTTATTTCCTACGTTTACATCTATTTGGTCATAAATTTTAATTAACTCCTTTTGTATTTTTACGATACTATCGTGTAATGTTTTTTCTTTTGTATTAGTAAAATCAATTTTACGAATCGGCAAATTCTTTAATACCTTTGTTCCTCTTGCAATATAACCACCTCTGAAAACTTCACCATACAAAGCACTGAACCATTCTAAGTATTTTGAGTTTAAAATGGCTTGAATGTAATAAGCCGAATAATCCGAATTCGTTGGAACAGCAACGACACAATAACCGGCTGTTCCACCTGATGAAATTAATGTTCTATAAACATCAATAGCGTATTTATCGCCGACCGAAAGAACACCAACAATAATTTTTAAGGGCAGCCCGCAACTTTCCAAGCTTTGATGTCTGCCGTATCTGTGCCACTCATTTTTAGTTTTGGGTGTCGGCTTAATGTCTCTTTTTGGATTGTTCAAAATTGCTTTATGCTTTTGCAGATATTTATACGTAAGTGGAAATTTCTCTTGGATGGTGATAAGCGAAATTAATTCAACTCCTTTCACGGTATTTTTATACGGAAAAATTACTCTAGCGTTGGGTTTGAATGTTCGGTAGGTGTTCAAATTGTCTTCACCTGTTGAAGTTTGGAAATATGGCTTAGTAATTCCCTTTTCAATTTTATAATCAACGTGCTTTTTGGAAAAATAATAATATTTTGCATCTTCCTTGGTAGGAGTGAAAATGTAAATATCATTAGCACTGGTTTGAATACCGTTGAAAATATTTTCATCCCCAACCAAATCAACCAATTTGACGCTTTGAGAAATAATTTTATTGTAGGCATTTGTCAATTCAGGAGGAACCAACACCCAAGCTTGACCATCTAATTCAGCTGTGCTTTTTGACGCATATTTAATCGCTTCAAGTTTTCGTACTTTCCAACTTTTTAAACTTTTTACTTCTGCATACTGAAAAGTTTTTTGTGGCTGTTTATTTAAGATGAGTAAGCAAGTATAGGTTGTTTTGTCTGTAAATACTTGGTTTGCCCCAAACGAAACAATGGAGTGCAAATATCCTTTGCTTGAAAGTTCCTCTCTTAATTTCTTACCTGCTCCAACTTTTGTCAACTTGCTCGGAACGATATAGCCCAAAACTCCTTCATTGGTAAGCAAATTTACTCCTTGTTCAATAAACAAAAAGTATTTATCAAACTGTTTGTAAGCAGAAACAAAATTCATTTTATATAGTGGTAATTCAAAAGGCGTAATGTTTTTCATGTCCTCCAACTTCATATATGGTGGATTGCCAACAATAACATTAAATTTAAGTTTGGAAAAATCAAAAGGATTGATAATCACTTGGGCTTTTTTTGTTATTACTTGTTTTGGATTTAATAAACTGTTCCCGAAGAAGATATTGCTCGCCAAATCAGGTAGAACAGGCTTGCTTGAATTGGTTGAATTCACATCCTCGTCTTCTAATAATTTTAGCAATAAGCCAAATTTAGTAGCTTCAACAGCGTTATAATCCTTATCAATTCCAAAGACGCAGCTCAATAAAAGTTCTCGCTTTATCTTAAAGGAAAGTTTATATGTGTTAATGTTTGTTCGAATGAGTTTTGATCTGTCTGTTTTTAGATAGTAATCAATCAAAATGTCATTCAACAATTGGAATAATTCTAAAAGAAATGCACCTGAACCGCAGGAAATATCTGCAAATTTAAGTTTCAGTATTTCTTTTTCAGTTTTCCCTGTGCATTTTGGTAAAACCGTGTTTCTTAAAATATCATTGATAATAAAAGTCGGTGTTGTGATAATATCCTTGTCAATATTTTCAGGTTTTTTTACTAATGCAATTGATCCATTCTCAATAGCTAGTATTATTTCCAATAAATAATTTCGTGTGATATACTTGGGACGATATTTTTCTTGATACGCATGAAAAAATATATCGTTCATCTTTCTCAAAAGGAAAAAATACAAATACAGAAAATATTACAAAAAGGAAAGCAT
>JACRHZ010000005.1 GCA_016220175.1 Candidatus Peregrinibacteria bacterium | reverse complement strand
TTCTTATATGTTCTGCTTTGAATAGTATGACTGCTCTCGGAATGCCAAAAAGTTACAAAATAGTATGAAAACCTTAGAAAAAGAAAATTGCTCTTTCCTGAGTCTCTATATTATGATTTGTGCAACAAAGCCATTACGAATTACGAAATTATGGAGAGAAAAAATGTAAAATGCAAAATGCAAAATGTAAAATGTAAAAAAAATTCTAAGCCAAAATGTTTAAAAGTTAAGATTTTTTTAGAAATTAAAAATTAAACATTAAAAATTATTTTTACATTTTACCTTCAAAATTTTACATTTTTCAGAGATTTATCTTCTGAAACCCATAATTCGTAATTAACTTCTTACCACGTAAAATGTTTCTCCACAAATTTATTCCCATTTCTCAATAATTTTTTTCGAAGTTCCGCTCCAAAAAATATAACGAAAGCGAAAGGAATTCCGAGGGAAATCTCTAAGAAAGAGAGTGAATGCGTTCCAAATAATGGTCGAACAAACGGTACGTACACCATTATGCTTAAGAGAACGATCTCAGCAAATATTCCAAAAATAATGAGTTTATTTGTAAATATTCCTCCGGAGAAAATCGATTCTCTTCTTGTCCTACAGGTGAATACATTTGCAATTTGACACCAAATGACGGTGGCAAAATAAGCTGTCACGCCAGTGAGGTAGAGTGAATCATTGGCATCTAAGATCTGTCCCCATTTCCATCCTCCGCGGAAAAGAATAAAAAAGAAAACACAAAATCCACTTATTGCCTGCAGCATACCGATAATTCCGTATGACATGAGAAAGAGCTGTTTGCTCATAAGGCGCTCATCTTTCGATCTCGGTTTTTTCTGCATAATATCGTGTTCGGCTTTCTCGACTCCAAGTCCGAGGGCTGGAAGAAGATCTGTTCCGAGGTCAATGGAGAGAATAAGAATTACCGTAAGAGGAAGGGGAATTTGAAAGAGCGCGAAGGCGATAAAGGGGAGAATTTCGGGGACGTTGCTCGTAAGAATATACGCAACAAATTTTTTGATATTTTCAAAAATAGTCCGTCCTTCCTGAATAGCAGAAACAATTGTTGCGAAATTATCATCCATGAGCACCATATCACTCGCTTCCCTGGCGACTTCTGTTCCACTTTTTCCCATGGCAACGCCCATATCTGCATTTTTGAGCGCTGGAGCATCATTTACGCCATCACCCGTTACCGTGACGACATGTCCCATTTTTTGAAGTGCTTTTACAATTTGTAATTTTTGAATTGGATTTGTTCTGGCAAATAAAATATTTTCTTTTTGCAATGCTTTCACCAGTTCTGACTCAGACATGCGCTGTAATTCCTCTCCCTTGATAATGGTGACATTTTTTCCAGCAGGAATAAGTCCTATTTTTCTTCCAATTGCCTCCGCGGTGAGGCTGTAGTCTCCAGTAATCATAATGACTTTTATTCCAGCTGATGCACACTTTTTTAGAGCTTCAAAAACTTCTTTTCGCGGAGGATCGATCATTCCCACCATTCCGAGAAAAATGAATTTTTCTTCTTTGAGGTTTTCTTCTGGAGATTCTTTATACGCAAGAGCAAGAACACGATTTCCTTTTGATGCCATGAGTTTGTAGGAATTTAATATTTTTTGTGAATATTTATCGGTAAGCGGTACGATTCCTTTTCCGTTGTAATACTTCATGCATTTTTTTAACACGACTTCTGGAGCACCTTTCATATACGCCACCATTTTTTCTCTCTCTTTATTCACGCTAATCATTCGTTTTTGCGTTGAATCAAAGGGATATTCATGAATTCGCGGATATTTTTTCGTAAAATTTTCGATACTCTCAAATTCAGATACAAATTTGAGAAGAGCTGTTTCCGTCGGGTCTCCTACAAAAGTTTTGTGTTCAGCGCTGTAGTGAGCGTTGTTACAGAGAACGAGCACCTTGAGAATTTCGTCTGGTATTTTTTCTCGGTCAAACATATCAACAGAGATGCAATGTTCTCCTCCAAAACATATATTTTGGAGACTCATATTGTTTTCTGTGAGAGTTCCCGTTTTATCGGTACAAATTACCGTTGTCGATCCTAAAGTTTCGACAGAATCCAGATTTTTAATAAGCGCATTTTTTCTCGCCATTCTTCGTGCGGCAATCGTGAGACAAAGCGTTACGGTTGGAAGAAGTCCTTCTGGAACGTTTGCCACGATAATTCCGATAGCAAAAATAATACTTCCAATAAATTGTTGTCCGAGAAGAATGCTTACAAAAAAGAAAATTACCCCAAGTCCGATGGCGATTGCTGAAATGATGCGAATAAAGTGCTGGAGTTCTTTTTGAAGCGGACTCAATATGGTATTTGTTCTTTTCGTGAGCTCAACAATTTTTCCAATTTGAGTGTTCATCCCAGTTCCATAGACAACACCAATTCCATTTCCGCTTTGAACAAGGCATCCCGAAAAGAGCATATTTCGGGATTCTAAAATATTTTCATGAGTACATTCCAGTTTTCGAAGTTGTGGATCACTTTCTCCGGTGAGCGAAGAGTGGTCGATTTTCATAGAATTATGTTCCAGAAGCCTGGCATCTGCCGGGATTTTTTGACCTTCTTCCAAAAAAATGATATCACCGGGAACAAGTTCTTCTGCACGCACAAGAGTTTTTTTCCCATCTCGAAGCGCTTCGACTTCTCGTGGCAACATTTTTTGAAATGATGCCATGATGCGTTCGGATTGATACTGCTCAAAAAAAGTGAAAATAGCATTAAGGATAACGACTCCAGAAAGCGCCCAGCCGATGAAGATATTTCCTTTTCCCGGATCGAGATTTTCTGCAAAGAATGCAAGTCCAGAGCCAGTGATGAGCAAAAGTGCAAAAAAATTCGTAAACTGTTTCAAGAATTTTATAAGGAGAAGCTCTCCGGTATGCACCTTTAGAACATTTTTTCCGTATTGTTTGAGTCTTGCACTCACATCTCCTGACGTGAGTCCTTTCGGAGAGGATTTTACATTTTTCAAAAGTTCTTCGATGGGAATTTTGTGTTCGTTCGTATTTTGGTTCATAGGGAATGATGGGAATTCACCACATTCTATCATTTTTCACCAGAAAAAGCGACCCGCTATGCTCTTCTTCAAGGGAAATACCTTCAAATTTCTGAGCTAAGAGCCTGTTCAGAATCTCTCTTTCGTGACGAAAAACTCAGATTTTGAGCGAAAAACATGAAGATTGAGGAGGTTTATCGGGAATAAGCCGACGAAATCTGAGTGTTTTGCAGCCAAAATATGAGTTTTGCAGTAGAATATGGAGATTTTGAACAGGCTCTAAGGTTATTCATGTTTTTTTGTAAATAGCTGTATTTTTCCGCCATCATAGACTTCATTATATATCCAAAGTGCCATGGACCCGTAAAAATTTACATTTCCGCTTTGGAGAGGATGAAAGCTCCCGTCTGGGTTTTGGAAATTGTAAAATCCGCCTTTGTCATCCTGTACCGTTACCAGCCAATCGGCGATTTCTTGTGCTTTTTCCTTATACTGGGCTTCCTGAAGTCCGCAATATGCGAGGAGGAGGCAGGTTGTAGGCCACAACGCCGCCATTTTTGTGTCGTTGATTATGGGAACTGGATACACCTCATCTTTTTTCTCCGTAATTTTTGACTCCACCAAAGTTCCCGAAAATGGACCTTTACAATGTTCCGTTGCCCAGACGATCGCTTTTTTCGTCTGCTCTTTGAGTTCAGGAAATTCACATGATCCATCAAGTGTATCAAGGAGCGACTCCGCGTCCATCATGTTCATGCTGTACTGAGGGTGTGGAGGAACCACGACATACGGGAGCAAATATCCGCTGATTTTTGCGAGGAGTTTTCCTTTCGGCGGAAAAATGTACATAATCCAACGCAAAATTGGGCGAATCACAGAAGCAAGAAATGGTGTTGGTTGGTTCTTATCGTATGGATTCCAATAGCCTTCATTTTCATCAAAATTTTGGCAAATATTTTTTAAGATCGCTTCTCCTGCTTTTTTAAATTCTTCATTTCCGGTTCTTTTCCAAGCAAGGAAAGAAAAATGTGCATATTCGCCAATTTCAATGACATTCGGAAGAAGTAATGAGCCGTCTGGACGGATTGTTCCATAAGTCATTCTCTGTGCTGATTTCTTCATCACCTCATGATATTCATCGCTTCCCGAAATTTGGGTGTATGTGCTGAATCCTTCAAAAACACACTGAGCGGCGTCAAGAGTATATCCCGCATGTTTTTTCCAACCACCACGAGCATCTTGCCTTTCTGCAAGCCAATCGAGAGATTTTTTCGCAGAGATTTTATATTTTTCATCTCCTGTAAGAGCATAAGCATACATTCGCACGGTGACAGAATGTCCAACAAGCGTTGCATCGCCTCGAATTCCATAAAATTCATCTCCGGCAGCATCAATGTAGCCTTCCTCCTTTTGCAGAGAGATGAACCAGTCTGCATTTTTTATGATAGCCTGCTCGTATTTATTGAGATTGTTCACTGGGGAAATTATACACTATTACACGAATTTTTTCTCAGGGCAGCAATCAGAATTTTTATCACACCTCGCACAGAGATTATATATTGCTCCAAATATCAAACCGCAAAAGGCACTGACGATGAAGCATCCGACAATTCCAATAATCCAATTCCTCTTTTACCACGGCCATTTCATGAGAATCAGTACTGAAATAAGCATACTCAGGAAATTAAAACACACGCTTACACAGAAGAAATCATGGGGCTTCTTTTCCCATATCACTCCTCCAAATATAACTGTTGCTTCAAAACCAAGCCATAAAATTCCTCCATAAAGAAGACCTTCTTGAAGAGTTTTTGGAGACATAATGATAAGTGCGAGAGCAAGGACAGAAGTTCTCACGAATTGGTTTATAAGACCAAGAATCACGCCTTTTCCCATTTCACTTGATGGCATTTCCCCTTCTTTGATTCCGATTGATCTCATCCATACTTTTCCAAAAAGGAGAGAAGAGTACCAGAGCATCCCAAAAGCCATCATTGCAACTGTTGAAACGAGCACTGCGACCCAATTTACAGAAGAAAATGGAAGAATCATATGAAAAAGGTGAAATGGTAAATTGCACCTATTATTAAAAAACATCAAAAACGTGTCAATAAAGCCGACTTTTCAAATGGTGAAAGTCTTGTGTTGAACTATTTCATTTACGACGAAAAACTGCATCTTCCAAAGTTCGAAATGTGCAGTTTTTCATAAATTTTCAGAGACCTTTTAATCCTCTCTATTTTTCAGAAATTGGCAAATTGCAGTAGCGATTTCATAACGAGTTAAATATTTGCTTGGCTCAAATTTTTCAGTTTTTTTGGGAAAGAGTTCGTATTTTTGAACAGCTCCTCCGAGCATGGCGTATACAGTTTTCATATTTCGAAGGAAAAAGGATAAAAGGTGAACATGCGTCGACTCGTGTTCACTTCCTGATACGCCTCAGAATCGCATTTTCTTTCAAAAAAATAATCGCATCAAGCAATAATTTTGTAGAGATTCTTTATTCCTCTCTATTTTTCAAAAACTGATAAATTCCAGTAGCAACTTCATAACGAGTGAGATATCTTCCCGGCTCCAATTTTTCAGTTCTTTCAGGAAAGATTTCGTATCTCTCTGCAGCTCCTGCATATTCGGAAAACCAATCTCCTTCTGTGACATCTGAGTAGGAATACGGAAGATTTTTTTCTATATCGAAGGTAATGGTGATCATTTTGAGAAATTCAGCAGTATTTATTCCTAATTCAGGACGAAATTTTCCATCAGGATATCCCTGGATGATTCCCAGCTTTGCAGCACCAAGAACAAACTTCATATACCATTCTCCGGTTTTAAGATCGGGGAATTTCCCATTATTCTCAATTTCATCTACTTTGCCAAATCGTGCCAAAAGAGCAAATTTTACGAATTCTGCACGGTTTACGAGTGCGTCTCCTTCAAAATTTCCATTGCGTCGCCCGCCGATGACTCCACGTCTAAAAAGTTCCGCTGCAGCCTTTCCCGGAAGTGAAGAAATATCGGTATCTGGAAATGGATTGAGTGCACCGTCAGAATTTACAAGTACGGGATCTTCATACCCAGCTCTTGGAATGGGTGTTGTTCTCCCGTTGTTTGCTTCTGTACATTCGTCTAAAGATGGATAGTATCCTCTTTTCTTTGTAGGAAATAAGGAATTGCACGGATCATCTTTTATTTGTGTACATCCAGTAGATGAAAACCACCATATTTCATATTTTTTACACTCAAATCCATCCGCTAACGTTTCTTCCTGTAGTCGATCATCAAGTGCTGTGTTGCAAGGATTAAGATCACGAAAAGTGTCATTCTTGGAGAGATCTACTTGGCATACATCCTCCATAGACGCAACACATTTCATTCTTCCACTATCATTGAAAAATAGAAATTTATCCTGTTCTAAGAACTTGTAAAATTTTTCTTGAGCACAATCCTGTGCTCCCCTATGAAATCCAGACTTTTCTCCTTCCTCAAGCGAATCAATCCACTTGAGAAATTGAGATTCACTAATGTTGGATTCAGTATTATAGACAATTTTTTTCTCTACCTGCTCTGTGTACAAGTAAGGAGAAAAATAGAGTACTGACCTGTAATGCGGAGTAAATTGATTATATTCGAGGATTGTTCCTTTAAATGGTTTTGCTTGAGGATCTGCAATAACCGGCAATTGCAACAAAGATGTGAGATACAGTGCGGCGTCTTGTCGAGAAATAGGATCTGATGTTTCTGCAATACAAAAATAGGAATATATCCACCATCCCGAGCCATCCTGATAGGGCTTAAGGGCTCCTGTGTTTTTAAAGCAAGTTTCTGGTCCCTGATTTTTTTTCTCCGAAGAAGGCTGATTGTAAATGAGATTCTCACCGTATCTCTTCGTAAAGTGTTCTTTCAAAATTTCAATTACTCTCTGCTTTGTCAGTGCAGGAAGCTTGTCCGCATCAGGAATTACATCATATTGTCCATTCGATGTCGGGGGCATCATCTCTGGTGGCAAAGTTGGCGGAGTAGTGGGTGGAGCATTGTCTGATGGAGGAGGAGTCGGTGGAGTATTGTTATCTAAATTAGGTATAACAGCAATATCTTCTGGATTACTAAAGGCATTCTTTCCTACAGCTATTTTTTTTGTTATGGAGTTATTCGAAAGATCAATGACGAGGACCAGCTCTTTTTCATTATCGGCAACAAGCAAATTTTTGCCGTCAGCAGTGATACTTATTCCTGTGGGAACTCCTCCCGTAATAATAGTGCTGAGTACAGTTAAATCTTTTTCATATACAGCCTGATTTTTGAAATCCATGTTGATATCAAGCACCTCAACAATTCCATCCCCCGGAAAACTCACGAAAGCTTTTTTCCCGTCAGAAGTAAGAACGATATCTTCCAAATTACTGAAATCGTTCTTTCCTATTCTGAAGCTTCCGATAACTGAATTGTTTGAGAGATCAATGACGACGATTTCTTCACTGTAAGTATTCAAAGAGAACGCTATTTTTCCATCAGGACTCACGACAATTCCAGTAGGAGTACCGCCAAGAGAAATGGTGCCGAGTACCGTCAAATTTTTCTCATATACAGCGGGATTTTGAAAATCGATATTGATGTCAAGCACCTGAAGAGTTCCATCACCGGAAAAAGTCACAAGAGCTTTTTTCCCATCAGGAGTGAGAGCGATCTCTTCGAGATTACTCAAATTCGTTTTTCCTATTTTGAAGCTTCCGAGCACTGAATTGTCAGAGAGGTCAATAACGACGATCTCTTCACTGTCATTATTTACAGCAAGAGCAATTTTCACATCAGGGGTAACGACAACTCCAGTAGGAACGCCGCCAAGAGAAAGAGTACTTACGACGCGATTTGTAGAGAGATCAATAATTCCGAGAGTTCCATCACCCGAGAGAGTTACCAGAGCTTTCTCGCTCTCAGAAGTACTCGCGAAAGATGTTAGAGAAATAAATGATATAAATATGCTCACTGAGATGAACGCAAAGAACTTGAGTGAAAAAGAGAATTTTTTCATTGATAACTGAGGAAAAAGAAAAAGTTTTGAGAATATTCTTGCACAAGAGATGTACAAAATGAAAACAAAAAGTATTAAAAATTGAAAAATATAAACAAAAGAGGAGCAAATTTCTTTGCTCCTCTTTGACAAACATTGCGGAGAAGAACTCTATTCAGTTTTTGTCTCGGATTTTTCCGCATCATTATCAAAGTGGTCACAATGTTGTCCTCCGCCCATCATTCCGCCTCTTCCTCCAAACCAGCTCATCATGCCAACACCTCTTCCAAATTTTCCAACTGGTATTCCGAGCTTGCCAGCAATTTCTTTTGCTTTTGCAGCATCTCCAGCTTTCCTGGCATCATAAAGATCTTTGAGAAGTGAGAAATTTTCAGCGGTAATATTTTGTGCCATCGGGCTATTTTCCGGAACTAATGTTTTCCAAGTTTCATAATCTCCATTTTCTATCGCTTGTTTTATTTGTTCATGCTGTTCAGAAGTTATCCATTGCTGACTACTCGCTAAACTCGTGCCACTCTCGTTTGCGGCGAACGAAGGAAGTGAAGCTGACAAAATTACAAAGAAAAGTGAAGCAAAGACAGTTCCTCCGAGGAGGACGTAGAGAGTTTTCATATTTCGAGGAAAAAAGAATAAAAGGTGAACATGCGTCGACTCGTGTTCACTTCCTGATACGTCTCAGAATCATATTTTCTTTCAAAAAAATAATTTCGATTTCCTCATCATTATCTCAAATGCATCTCAATTTGTATCTGTATCATTTTTTGCATTTGATCATTCTGAAAATCGGGATTTGATCTTCTCCACGGAAGAATTTCCTCAGCAAAAAATTCATTGTCGGAAGTCTGTCTTCCGAGAACTTTAATAATTCTTCTCTGAATCATAATATTTTGACCATTCGTGGAAATAAGGAGATTTATCCCAGATGCCGCACTAATATCGACTTTCCATTTTTTCTCAAAAAAATCTTCGAGAGTAAGCGTATTGTCATTTTTCTCTTGGACTTCTCCCGAGAGAAGTCCAACTTCTGGCTGCGACCATAAATTGATTCTTCTCATGTGCATGGAGTGGTAGAGCGGCACAGTATCAGCTACAAATTCATCGAAACGTTCAGCTCCATCTATTCCATAGAGAAGTGTTCCGAGGAGAATACTCACAATCACATTTCCAAAAATGAAATAAAGAGGCGGAATGCGGTATCCCTTTCTCGTGTGGCGAATTCCAAAAAATGCGACCAAAAGGAAAACGCCAAAAGAAATTATCCAAAAAATCAATGGTCGAATAATAATAATAAATAACTCTGATCTGGGAAATCGTAAAAATGCTTCATAATCTGTTTCAAAGAAAATATAGGTAAAGAGACAGAAGGCAACGGCTCCCAAAATCGCCGCGATCAAAAAAAGTCCCCAAAA
This sequence comes from Candidatus Peregrinibacteria bacterium, assembly GCA_016220175.1. NCBI lineage: Bacteria > Candidatus Peregrinibacteriota > Candidatus Peregrinibacteria bacterium. The sequence continues at coordinate 22,033 of JACRHZ010000005.1, read as the reverse complement.
AATGGAATATTTCAGAACAAACTCCCAGTGAGGAATTGGATGGATATCCTCTTTTTGGATCTTGCCGGTGATTTTTTCTGAAAATTGACTCATGAGTTTTTATTGAGAAATATCGGAGTATTTTTTGAGAAGATCTTTGAGGGATTCTTTCCCACGTTTTATGTATGTTGCTACAGTTCCTGTCGGAATTTGGAGAATGTCAGAAATTTCTTCATAACTTTTTTCTTCTAAAAAAAATAAAATGAGAACAGTGCGATATTTTTCGTTCAGAAGGCTTAAAACTTTGCGGATATGTTCTGATTGGAGTTTTTGATGGACTTCATGGACGATGTCTATTTTTGATGGAAAATCTGCAAGGATCTCTTCGTCCCAAGAGATCTCGTTTCCTTTCCCACGCGATTCCGCTTTTCGAAATTCAGAAATTGTTTCATTGTGAGCGATACGATATATCCAACTTTTAAATTTGAGAGATGAATCGAAATCATTGAGATGTCTCCATGCTTTTACAAATATTTCTTGGAGAATCTCTTCCGCTTCTTCCCGGGAAAAACTGGAAATTCGCATAATATATCTGAGCAGCAAGGTTTCATATCTTTCTACAAGATATCCAAAGGCATTCATGTCTTGATGTGATGCAAGAACCAGTGCCTCATCCGAAAGAAGTGTATGTTCTGAATTCCTCATCTGATGGGTGATACGCATGTTTTTAAAAATTTCTTTCACTATTTTTCTGATCTCAAAGAAGTAGGAATAAGGAATAAGGAATAAGGAATTAGGAAGTAGGGAGTAGGGAGGTGGAAGGAGAAATTTTACGTTTGTTTCAGCGGAGTTGAAATTTACAGTATCAATTTTGCGTATTAGCTCCTGAGTACGAATTTCAGTACATATTCTCGTACACATTTTTCTCTCCATACTCGATACCCATTTGAAAGAAATTGACACTCGGGATGAGCACTTTATAATTTCGAGTGCGAATTTGCAACACAACACTCAGATTTTCATAATTTTTTCTTTTTTATGCCTTATTTAAAAGAAACATCAATGGCGCTTCAGGAGTATGGAGTACTTCTCCATGAGGTTCAGGATGAAATTTCTCGAGTAATTATTGGACAAAAAGCTCTTGTGCAAAAAATGCTCATTGCCCTTATGGGAAATGGTCATATTCTTCTCGAAGGCGTTCCGGGACTTGCGAAGACGAAATCCATTGCCACCCTTGCGAAAATCCTTGGCGTGAAATTTCAGCGAATTCAATTTACGCCAGATCTTCTCCCATCTGATCTTATTGGAAATCGTATCTATAACCAGAAAGATCATAGTTTTTCAGTGAAAAAAGGACCGATTTTTGCAAATTTTATTCTTGCTGATGAAATCAATCGTGCTCCGGCAAAGGTCCAAAGTGCTCTTCTTGAGGCGATGCAAGAATATCAGGTGACGATTGGAGAAGAGACATTTCCTCTGGAAAAACCATTTTTTGTCTTGGCCACACAAAATCCCATTGAACAAGAGGGGACATATCCACTTCCTGAAGCTCAAGTAGATCGATTTTTCTTAAAGGTTCGCGTGGGATATCCTTCCGAGTCAGAAGAAGTAGAGATAATGAATACCACGGAATTTAGCGAAGAGCCAAAACTCAAAAAAATTCTCACGGGTCCAAAAATTCAGGAACTCCAAAAGATTGTAGAGCATGTATATGCCGATGAAAAAATAAAAGGATATATTCGAGACATTGTCTTTGCGAGTAGATTCCCTGAAAAATACGCACTCGAAGATTTTACGAGAGTAATCGCATTTGGGGCTTCTCCTCGCGCTTCTATTGCACTTCTCAAGGCGGCGAAGGGAATGGCGTTTTTGAATGGACGTGAATACGTTATTCCGGAAGATATAAAGGCAATTGGATACGATGTCCTTCGTCATCGCATTATTCCCACATACGAAGCGGAAGCGGAAAATATCACCTCCGAAAATATCATTCAGAAAATTTTTGCCACTCTTCAAGTTCCATGAATCTTCAAGATCTCATGAAACACGTTCGGGCTCTCGAGATCAGCGCACGCCAAAATGTGACGGAAGTTTTTGCGGGAAATTATAAATCTTCTTTCCGCGGAAGGGGAATGGAGTACGAAGATGTTCGGGAATACACGGAAGGGAGCGATATTCGCGACATCGACTGGAATATCACTGCTCGAGAAGGAAAACCGTATGTAAAGATATATCGCGAAGAAAGGGAACTCAGTACCTTCCTCATTGTTGATCTTTCTTCATCGATGAATTTTGGGTCTCGGGATTATCTCAAAAAAGATATTGCCCTGCAGGTAGCAGCAATCCTCACCTTTTCTATACAGAAAAATAACGATAAAATTGGACTTCTCGCATATTCAGAAGGAGTCGAAACATATATTCCTCCAAAGAAAGGAAATGCACACAGTCTTCATATCTTGCGAATGCTCCTCTCCGGATATCAGGAGAATTTTTTGAAATCGTCGAATTTAGAGAGGGCACTCAGTTTTCTTCATCGTGTCAGCAAAAAAAGAAATGTGTGTTTTCTCATCACTGATGAAATACCTCCGAATTCTGAAAAACTCATAGCACTCACGAACAAACGTCATGATCTCGTCATTATAAGAATCAGCGATCCCATGGAAAAATCTCTTCCTCAGAGTGGTGTATTTTGGACACAAAATCCTGAATCAGGAGCAATGGAAGAAATCAATTTTTCGAGCGGGAGTGTGAAACAAAAGTATAGGAAATTGCGGAGAGAGAAGGAAGAGGCTTTTCAGAGAATTCTCAAGAAATATGCGATTGATGTAATTGACCTTTCCACAGATTCCAATATTTTCCAAGAACTTTTCTTCTTTTTTCGAAAAAGGCAAAAACGATTTTAACGCCGCAATATGAACGATATTCATCCGCTCAAACCACTGTTTGAAACACCTGGAATATTCTCTCTCATTGGAGAAATACTACTTTTCGCGATTTTTTTTTCAATTGCGGTCAGTCTTTTCATTGTCTTTCTTCGATACAGAAATCGAAAACAAAAAGAAAAACCAGTTCAGATAGAATTGCCTCCACAAAAAGATATTGCGGAGGAAATTCTTCGAAAAATTCAGGAGCTCACCAAGAAAGTTACTGAGGAGAATGTGCATGATTTTTTTGAAAAAGCGAATGAACATTTTCGCATCTATCTTTCTCACGCAAAGGGACAAAGTATGCGTTTTATGACGGCAGCAGAAATACTTGAGATATTCCCGAGTGAAGATGCAAAACGATTTTTCATGAAATCATACGAGGCGGAATTCTCAGAATTTCCCATTTCGGCAACAGATTTCATTGAGGCTGCTGAATATGCAATGACGTCAATTCATTCTTTGGAAACAGAAAAAGTTTCATTTTTGCAAAATCTTTCAGAAAAATTGTGATTTTCTTGTATCCTCAGTATTTTTGGCTTCTCCTCATGCTTCCGATTCTCGGAGTTCTCCTTGTTCAGAAAAAAAAACGTCCCGGAATATTTCTTTCCGTTTTTGATGATCTCAGGAAATCGACACAGAAAAAATGGAGCGGGAAATTTCCAATATTTCTTCGCGCAGGGCTTATTCTCCTCATTTCTCTTCTCTCCGTCATGCTCCTAGCGCGTCCACAAAATTCGTATACTGAGGAAAAAAGATCGGCGGAAGGAATTGATATTTTTTTGGCATTTGATGTTTCGGAATCCATGCGAGCTGAAGATTTAGCGCCAAATCGAATGGAAGCAGCGAAAGCAGTGATACAAAAATTCCTGGCTCGTACTCAAAATGATCGTGTGGGAATTATTCTTTTTGCCGGGAAGCCATTTACGGAATCTCCACTCACATTTGATACGGAAATGTTGCAGGAATATATTGCGGAAGTGGGTACCGAAAATATCAATCAGCGCATTCCCGGTCTTTCTGGAACAGCAATTGGAGATGCAATTCTCGCTGCTCTTCAAAAGTTTTCTGTGAGCGCTGATCGATCAAAAGTGCTTATTCTTCTCACCGATGGAGAAGCAAATACCGGTGTCGATCCGATTCTCGCTGCAAAACTTGCGGCAGAAAAAAACGTGAAGGTGTATACAATTGGAATTGGACAAAATGGAGGCGCGCCGATTCCTGTTACGGACATGTTCGGTCGAAAAACCTATGCCGTAAATCCTGATGGCTCAAAACTTCTCACAAAACTTGATGAAAAAACGCTCACACAAATTGCAGATATTACGAAAGGAAAATATTTTCATGCAACTGATACTACGGCACTCGAACAAATATTTCAGGAAATTGGCACGCTTGAGAAAAAGAAAATTGAGACGACAAGTATCGTCAAATATTCTGAAAATTATGAGCCTTATGCGGGCATTCTCATCATCCTTTTTCTTGGGTTTTTATTTTTAGAATCAAGACGAATTTCTTTTCCATAATATATGATTTTTACAAATATTCAGAGCATCGGCGCCCTTTTTATTTTCACAGGAATACTTGTTCTTGCTGGATTTCTCATCTGGAATTCACTACGGAAATATCGCGCTATTCAAAATTCTTTCTCTCCAAAATCACTCGAAAGAATTCAGAATTATTCTTCTCGAGTTTCACTTATTTCTCTCAAAAAAATACTCCTTTTTGCAGCACTTATTTCTTTTGGTCTCATTCTCCTCAGGCCAGAATGGGGAATACAAAAAGTACATTCAGAGGCAGAGGGAATTGATGTGGTGTTTGCTCTCGATGTTTCGGAGAGCATGAAAGCCCTTGATTTTTCTCGAGGGAATAGTTCTGTAAATCGCTTGGATATGGCGAAAGAAATGATTTCCTCTTTTGTAAAGAATAAGCCGAACCATCGCTTTGGCCTCGTGATTTTTGCGGGAGAAGCATTTCCCGTTTCTCCGCTGACTCTTGACCACGATACGTTTCTTACATTCCTCGACGGAGTTTCATTTTCAGATATTCGAAAGCAGGGAACAAATTTGGATGAAGCACTCAAAGCTTCGTATGAGCGGCTGACTCGTCAGAAGAACGGAGACGAGAACAGAGGAAAAGCAATCGTGCTTATTACCGATGGAGAAGAACAAGAAGGCAATTCCGATGCCATTTTGAAGACTCTCCTGGATTCTGGGATTCAAGTCTTTTCTGTCGGAATTGGAAGTGATAAAGGGAGTCTCATTCAGGTAGGACAAGATGTCTTTGGGAGAATGCAGTATAAAACTCACAAAGGGGAACTCGTTCGCACCAAATTAAACGAAACACCACTTCAAGAAATCGCGAGAAAAACCAATGGAAAATATTTTCATCCCGAATCGGAAAATGATTTTTTGGAAATTGGAAATGCAGTGAATTCTCTTCAGAAAACAAAAATTCAGCGAACTATTTCTGGTCAAAAAGAAGCACAATATCCAATCTTTGTTGCGCTTGGTTTTCTCTTTTTTCTCTTCGGAGTTTTTCTTCCGCCAGCTCTTCCGGAAGGCTTTGGAAATATTTGGAAACGGATCTTCATTTTTTCCAAAAAGATGAAACTTCCATTTGGACTCATGCTTCTTTTTGTTCTTTCTGGGTGCAATTTCCAAGATCTTTCATTTTCCTATTACGTAAATGCGGGGAATTCCTTTGCCGCTCGTCAGAATTATGAAGATGCCCTGCTTGAATACGAAAAGGCGACAGCACTTGAAACTCAAGATCGCCATCTCTCTGAAAGTAATTCCGCGAGCGCTCGATACAACATGGGAGAATTTGAGAAATCGCTCGAAAAATATGAATTTATTCAAAAAAGCACTTGTGAAAATATTTCAGAAAATGAAGACCTCAAAACTTTTTGTGAAAATATTTCCTATAACATCGGCAACACCTATTACCGCATCGGTGAAGAAATTCAGAAAAAAGAAAATGTTTTGGGAACAATCTCGAGATGGGAAAAAGCGATCACAGCGTATGAGAAAGCCCTTGAGATTTCTCCAAATGATGCTCTAGTTCAGGAAAATAAACAATTTGTAGAGGAAAAACTCAAAAAATTAAAGGAAGAACAGCAAAAAACAGATCAGAAAAATGCTGAGACCAATGGAGATAATTCTGATCCGAAAAAATCACAAAATACAACCGAAGAAGATCAAAAAAATAATGGGAATACTTCACCGAACAAAGAAAACTCCTCCAAAGATTCGAGCGATGACTCAGGGAAAAACACTCCACCGGATGAGAAAAGTGGTGGAGGAAATGAAAACAAAAAATCATCCGGAGATGACTCCTCGAGTGGAGATGAACAAAAACCAGCTGAAAATCAGTCGCTTGATGAAAAAACGCGCGGCGAACTCAAAAAATACATGGAAGATTTAGAGAAGACCGAAAAAAATAGCCAGAAATATTTTCAACAAAAACCGGATGCTGAGAATGCTCCATCCGAAGATCCGTTCGACGCATTTTTTAACGATCCATTTTTTAATATGAATCCATTTCGAAATGATCCGTTTTTTCAGCCGCAATTTCAGGGAAGTCCTGAGTCAGATCCCAACCAAAAGGATTGGTAATTTTTTTTAATTTTTCACTTTTCTATGAACCTCTCTCATGAAAAATACATCATCGGCTCGCTTAGTTTTCTTCTTGTGCTCGCCATCGGAGTCAGTGGATTCTTTATCGCCCTTGAAAAAAATGAGAATTCGATGCTTTTTAAAAGGGTTAAAAATTTAGAGGAAACCGTGGGAAATGTTCCGGAAACTTCGCAAAAAAATGAAAAAGTCGATGTCCAAAAAATTCAGACAACATATGTCGAAGAATCTCAAGTGATTGATGTGGTCGAAAAAGTGAGACCGTCAGTTGTGAGCGTGATCGCGACAAAAGATCTCCCGGTATATCGCCGGCAAAACATTTTGCTCTATGATCCCCGTACCCATCAGTTTGTGAGACCTGATGAGAACAATGGAGAAACCGAAAAAGTTCAAACAAGCGCTGGATCTGGTTTTATTTTTTCAAAAGATGGGTACATTATGTCAAATCGCCACGTGGTAGCAGATGAAAATGCGGATTATACCGTAGTACTTTCTGATGGTACAGAGCTTCCTGCTGAGGTGATTGCTCGTGATAATTTGAATGATGTTGCTATTCTCAAAGTGAAAGATCAGACCGCGCTTCAGAACATTGAGCCGCTCACATTTGGCACTTCAGAAGGACTGCGCATTGGACAAAGGGTGATTGCTATTGGAAATGCGCTCGCGGAATTTCAAAATACGGTAACCACGGGAATTGTTTCTGGACTCGGAAGAAGTGTTGTGGCTTCGGGCGGAATGGAAGCAGAAAAAATTCAAGGACTTATTCAAACTGATGCGGCAATTAATCCAGGAAATTCGGGAGGACCACTTGTTAGTCTTGATGGGCAAGTAATCGGAATGAACACCGCAATTGCTTCTGGCGCGGAAGGCATTGGTTTTGCTATTCCTTCCGATGATCTCCAATTTATTGCTACATCTGTGGAAAATACAGGAAGAATTGTTCGTCCGTTTCTTGGGGTGCAGTACGTAATGCTGACTCCAGAGAATGCTGCAAAATTTCAAGTATCCTCTACTGAAGGAGCATTTCTTGTTACAGATGATACGCAAAACAAAAATCCGATTATTGAAAATTCTCCAGCAGAAAAAGCAGGGCTTCTTCCGGGAGATATCATCACCACTATTGATGGAGAAAAACTCACTCTGGAGAATGATTTGAGACGTGTAATACAGAAGAAATCTCCAAATTCAACTTTGAAACTTGAAATTTTGAGAAATGAAAAAAGGGAAGAAGTAGAAGCAGTTTTAGCGGAAGTTCTGTAACAGCAATATTCCATAATTATTGTCAAACTTAGGCGCATTGATAAAAACCGCATAATGCGGTACAATACTCTGATGCGATGAATTTTTTCCTTGCATCTCTGTTCTTTTACAAGCTGCCGCTTCTCCGCTTCAGCGGAGTTATCAAGAATTATTGGTGTGCTCTTTTCACAAATACGCTGGCTGATAACAGCAAGGGCATATGAAATATATTAAACATCATTGATGCCTCGCTGCGCTCGTCATCAATGATGTTTTCACTCAGGGATCGCCGTTTGGCATGATCTCTTGCGGCAGCTTATAAAGTCAGAATTTAGTAGTTGAGATGAGGAAATTCTGGATATCAGCTTCACTTTTTTGTACACAGCGCTTAAAACTCCCACAACTCATGTTTAACCTCATTATTTCGCCGGAAAATATCCAAGGAGCATACTTTGATCTTCTGGAAAAATTTGATGCAGAATCAAAAAGTTCTCGATATTCTGGAATTGATGGCGTAGAACTCAATGATTTTTGTACAAATTCTGCAGAACTCCTCCAAATAGTAGCTGAGGAACTTAGAGATTTTGCGCCGCTTTCACCAGTACTCGAGCACAAAATTCCAAAATCTCCAGGAAAGCTCAGATCAGTCTATATCTACACCGTGAAAGATCGCATCAAGGCTCAAGCAATTTTTCGTGTAGTTGAACCAATATTTGAAGCGAGTTATAGCCCATTCCTCTATTCCTACAGATCCTCTCACCCTTGCCATTTCGCTGCCAAAAGCGTTATCAGAAGATATATGAAATCCTATGGAGAAGACGCGGTATTCCGTACAGACATTAAAGATTATACCGATGAACTTGATCACGGGCTTCTTCGCGAGAAACTCGCGAATCTCGGATTTTCTTCAGATGTTCTGAGGCTTCTCGATTTGTTTATTGGAAGTCCTGTTTTTTCTGACGGAGCGATTATTTTCCCGAAAAAAGGAGTAACGCAGGGGATTTCCATCACCACTCATTTTCTCAATATTTATCTCAATGATCTTGATGCGAGTATGGGAAAAAAAGTGGCGCTCTACAGAAGAGTAGGAGACGATGTCATTATGTGTGATAAGGATTTTGAAAAAATTCAAAAAATGAAAGAGCTTTTCATGGAATTTGTGCAAAAGGAAAAATTGGAAATTCAAGAAAAGAAAACAAAACTTCTTCCAAGCACTGAACCTTTTTCATTTCTTGGCTATGATTTCTCCGAAAAAACAGTTCGAATAAAATTAAATTCCACGCAAAAAATTATCAATCGATGGAAACAAAAGCTCAAATTTTACCCCATTCCTCTTTTTCAAAAAATAAAAAGACTCCAGAATATGCTCTTCACTGACGATGATTCCATTCATCTTCAATTTGTTGGGACTCTCTCTGCGTACAGGTTTGCAAATGATCTTGCGCAAATTCAATATCTGTCAAAGACATTTTATCGAGTTCTCACAAGATATTTCTTTGGAGAATATTCGGAACGCCTGCAAAGAAAAATGTTTCAAATGCTGCAGCACAAAAAGGTCCCTTCTTTCTTCCAATATTATTTTTCCCTCCATCGTGGAAAACTTTCGTTCACAGACCTGGCTCTATCAGCAAAGAAATAAGATACGGCAAGAAGTCGTTCCAGTCATTTTTGAAAAAACGCAAAAACAATATTTACGGAGATTACTCAAAAAATTTCAAAAACAAATATGTGTTTTTTTGATTCTTGCGTTTGGAACAATCCTCTTAGAAATTGGAATTCCGTTCATTTCCGATATTTTTCTGAGGCACCAAGTTCTTGCCCTGAATATTCGGGAATCCTACCAGGTTTTTTTCTTACTGCTTCTGCTTCTCGGTGTCTATGGAACGCTCTCCTACGGAAATATTCGAATTGAAAAAACCATCCTCGTAAGAATTATGAATGAACTCAGGAAATCTTGGTTTGAAAGTTTTATCAGAAAATCACTTTTTTCCCTTACCAATCAAGAAAAATCAGTTCTTATTACGAAGATTTCATTTCATTTTACTCTTTTGCAGCAGGGAATTACAAATTCTGTTATATCGATGGTGCATTGGGGATTCCTTTCTCTCGGACTCCTCATTATTACTTTTTTTCTCAATAAAAATCTTTTTATTTTGAGCGGACTTCTTTTGCCGATTTCATTTCTCATTTGTTTTCTTGCCTATGTTGTTGCGAAATACTACGTTTCACAGGAGCAGACAATGTATTCCAAAATATTGCAGCATATGTCTCTCGCTCTCGAGGAATTCCCGCTCGTGAAATTTCATCATCTCGAAAAGAAAAAACTACGACAATTTAATGAAATGGTGGAAATTGACTCGTATTTTCGAATACGCCGAGAAATATGGCTGAAATTTGGAAATACCATTCTCTTCGGAAGTCTTGTTCTCTTTGGTGCTGCTGCATATTTGCTCGAAGTGTATTTCCCATTTCTTCATTTCGAATATGCGGGACAAGGTTTTGTTTTTGCGATGGTATTTGGACTCATGATAAAGCTTCTCTATTTAAGTTTGCGGATTGGACTCTATCTTCCTCCTCTGAAACTCGGCGCTATTCTCAGCATTCCGAATTTTTCCCTGCCTCCATTTTTGCACAGAAAAAATCTAAAACTTGATGCTATTACATTCAGGGCACTCCGAGCATCCCTTGAAAAAAATACCATTCTGAGAAAAGCATCTTTCACTTTTGAAAAAGGCGCACGGATACTATTTTTTGGTCAAACAGATGCGGCAAGAATTGCCCTTTCGCGTATTTTTACCGCAAATGCTCCAAAAAACCTTGGAAATCCATGGGTTATTCTTATGGATTCCAAGCGATATCTCTACAATGCGTGGAAAAAGAAGTATCTTCCTCCACTTTTTATTGATCCCGAATTCAGAACAGAAAGGACGTTCCTCGAAGTGATTTCCCAAAAAAATCCGGAAGATATGAGTTCTGATGAAATTCAGAGCATTATAGAAAAACTCGGAGCACATCCAGAATTCCAGTACATATTCGATCACACAAAGGCACTCGGAAGAAAAATTCCGCCGTACAGCCTCTCGCTTATGGAAAGGGGACTTTTGCAACTTGCTCACGCACTCATTCATCCGCCGTTGCTTCTGGTGATTGACTCTGTTTTTCTTGATCTCAATCATCCGGGAATAAATGCGGCGATACAAACCATCGCGAAAGAGCTTTCAGAAACAGTCATAATTTGTTTTTCTCGAGAAGAAAATAGCATTCTCTCTTATGATCAAAAACATTCTTTCTGAACTTCGGCAGCAGAAATATTTTTTGAAAAAAGTTGGTATTTTTTTCCTCTTTTTCTGTATTGTACTTTTTTCTTTAGCAACAGTTTCGGGAAATTTTTATTCATTTTTATCTGAAAAAGCGTATGTCCCAAGAGTTGTAAAACATGCGCAAAAAAACCTGGAAGGGAAAATATTTTTTAATGATTCCCCAAATACCAAAATTTTTACAGATCTCTTGGTGAATGCTCTTCAAAGTACTCGTGAGTCCATTGATATTGCCGTATATTCTTTCAATCACGAACAAATTTCAAAAGCACTGTTCCGTGCCGCTGAACAAGGAAAAAGCGTTCATATGATTCTCGACAGCGAGAAAGAAAAAACATTTTCTTCTTTGTATGGAAGTCCTTCGGGAATATCAGTTTCATATAGAGGAAATTCGTCTTCTTCGGCATATATGCATCATAAATTTCTTCTCGTGGATTCTCACACAGAATCACCGAAATTATTTATGGGATCTTTTAATTTTACCGATCTCCAAGAATCCTATGATCCCAGTTTCATTGCGGAATTTGAAGATTCGGAAATTATCAGCGCGTTTGCTGAAGAGTATGAACTCCTTGCATCAGGAGTTTCTGGATACAAAAAATTAAGAACCGAAGGATATAAACCATTCGCGAAGCGTCTCGAATATGAAAATGGGTTTTTTGAGATTTGGTTTGGTCCAGGATTCAAGGAAAATTCCATAAAAGAACGAACGCTTGATCTCATTAAAAACGCTAAAAAATCAATTCAGATTATTATCTGGCGTTTCAATGATCGAGACATCATGCATGAGCTTTTTCAAAAAGCGAAAGCAGGTGTTCAGATCTCAATTCTCACAGATGACTATTATCTCTGGTCGGAAGATTCGATATTGCCCGAACTTGTCTATCAAATACAAAAGAATAAGTTCTCCAACGTTGAAATCGTGAGTGATTTTGTAAACACCTTGGATTTAAAAGGCGAGATTAAGGTTGAGAATCAGTATTTTAATCCCTATCTCCATCAGCACACTCTTCTCGTTGATGGAAATACGGTTCTTTCCGGAACAAATAATTGGACAGATGGAGGATTCAATAAAAATGACGAAAGCATTTTTATTTCAGATGTACCTTTCTTGGTGGAAGGATTCCAAAAATCATTTGTGACAAATTATGAAGCGATTCGAAAATCGAAACTGGAATACACGCGTGAAGGAAATACTCTTATTTTTGAAAATATGCCCGAAGAATTTCTGGGAGCAACATTCGCGATATACCAAGAAGAAAGCGAAAAAAGTATTGTTCCTGATGCTTGTTTTAAGAGCGATATTTCTTCGCGCTCACAAACATTTGTCATTCCAGAAAACTGCCTTGGAGAGCATTCTCTCGCTCTTGTATTCGACGCTTCATCTCATGTACTCGGAGGGAACTACCTCTCCTTTTAGTTCAATATGCGGGAAATTACTTCTGCCATTTCTTCCCTTCGGATAAATTGCGACGCATCGTCAAACGTGTGAAGGTACAAGTTGTTTGTCTTTGCAGAATCTACATACGGGAGAAACCACTCTTCCTCTGGAGAAGATTTTTCTCTCGTCCAGATCTTGAACGCATTGAGCGTAATTTTGAGAGCTTCTGCTACATTAATACTATTTGATGGCTGGAAAGTTCCATCAGAATATCCACTGATAATATAATTTTGTTTTGCAGCACACACGTACGGCGCAAACCATTCGTCGTGAACATCTGAAAAACAATCTGCTCCCCCGATTTCAATTTTGATCGCACCAATTACTATTCTCATAAACTCAGCCCGATTTATTGTTATTCGTGGTTTAAATGTTCCATCGGGATATCCCTGAATAATATTTTTTGATCGAAGATTCAATATTCCATCTTTAAATTCCGAATCGCGTATATCATCCAAAAATACACTCGGAACTTCTTCATTTTTTCCTTTAGATGAAACTTCTCCAGAAATTTCTTCTGGAGGTGGAAATATTTTTATTCCTGTCCACTTGTTTCCCGTATCTTTTGACGCATCATATCCACTTTTGAGAGCTTCTGCTAGTTTCTTTGCATCAAAAATACCGACATTTGTATTTTTAATAAAATAGGAATTCAGCTCAGTATTGCTCATTTCTGGATACGCCGAAAGAATGTATGCCGCAACTCCAGAAATGATCGGAGCAGAGAAAGAAGTTCCACTTGCAAAATTGTAAGAACCGCCACCCTCACCTTGAGAAACAGTAAGACCAATAATTTTTTCTCCGGGGGCAAAAAGATCAGCGCATTTTCCGCTATTACTCCACTTTGCGCGAACATTTTCTGCAGTTGTCGCTCCGACTCCCAAAATCATGTCAGATTCCGTTTCGTTACAGACAGGAGAAACAGGAAAATCTGTAGTATTAATTCCTGTTTCAAGAAGATCTCCATTTCCGGCCGCAGCGATGACAGGAACTCCTTTCTCCCATGCATATTTTATGACGTCATCATATGCGGTGGTATAGGAAGTAAGTTTTTTCCCAGAGAGGCTCAAATTGATAACACGAGCTCCGTTGTCGACTGCATATCGAATCGCCGAAATAATAAAATTATCAGGACATCCATTTTCATCACACACCACGAGAGACATAATTTTTGCTTTCCCCGAAGCGATTCCCGCAACTCCGAGTTTATTGTCTTTATTCGCTGCAATAATTCCCGCAACAGATGTTCCATGAGAAGAGAGAACATCGATATCGTTTGAATTATTCAAAAAATTCCATCCGCGACGATCATCAATGTATCCATTCTGATCATCATCAACACTATTTCCTGCAATTTCTTCGATATTTGTCCAAAAAGCCCCCTGAAGATCTTCATGATTTAAATACACTCCATCATCAATCACCGCCACTACCACTTCTTTTTCAGGTTTGATAAGATCCCAGAGTTCATCAATGTGCGTCGTTTCAAGATATGTCTGTGCTCCAGAATACTGATCGTCTGCGCTTTCTAAAGGTGAAAGAACTTCAAAATCATACGATCCATACACGCTGAGATCCCGAAAAACATTGAGCTTCGCTTGTTTTGCCATACTTCTTGGCGGAGACGGAACTTTTACGGTGATTTTCGTATCAGTCCACTGTACTATTTCTCCATCTGTTGCGGAAAAACTCACCCGCTCAGCTCCATTTCCAAAATAATACCCAATAATAGTGACTATTTCACCCGGATATGATTCTGAAATTTTGATTCCATCAGAATTGGTAACTCCCAAAATACTGGGGAGAATCGTATATGGAACTGTTGCCGTCTTTTCGCTGAAAGTGGTGGTGGTACACTGAGGTCCAGAACAAGACTGAGACACCTTTTTCGCATAGACCATGATGTTCCCAGAAGAGGGGACAGTTGTGGTGTCTGTTTGAGTAGCCGTGAGATACTGAGCACGAAGAGTGATACCTGAGTCGGTCCAAGAGAGAATTCCTGTTGAATCTCCGAGCATGCAATGTTTGTCATCGGAAAAACATATCGCGCTATATTCAGGAGAAAGTTCTCCAAAGCCTTCTCCCTGAATAATGACTTCATCGCCAATGTGAAACTGAGGTGGAAAGATTGATACTGCATCTGCTTTTGCAACCGGAAGAATTGAGAAACTTCCGAATAAGAGAAGAAAAATAAGAATTTTTTGAAAATATCTCATACTGTTCGAGGAATTATTGAGGGACTCGATTGTAGAAGAGGATGTCAAAATGATCAAATTTTTTATCGTGATCATTTCTATGAAAAATTCGAAAACACTCTGCTCAAAAATCTATACTGACCATATCTTTTTTCGATTTTCCTTTTTTTCGCTCTGAAATTTTTTCGATTTCAATACTTTTTCTTTGGCGCGTTTTGATCTTTTTTGTTTCTGTTTAATGAGCTTAAAGATTCTTTTCGCTCGCTCAGATTCCTTTCCCCTAATCTGATCCTCAATTTTTAAAATCAAAAGTTTATAGGCAGAAATTCGATTTTTACTCTGTTCCCGGTGTTTTTGACAGCGCACTTCTGTTTTCGTCGGCAAGTGTTTGAGCAAAACTGTCGAGGATGTTTTATTTATTTTCTGTCCACCAGCGCCACTCCCACGAATAAATTGTTCGAAAATGTCTTGCGGGAAAATTTTCAGTGTTGCTGCTTTTTGGAAAAATACGGGAGGAAGTTCGATGGGAAAGTTCATATGAAAAATTCAAAAGATCTCGAATCGTACATATTTCTGCATAACTTTATACACTTATTCAGGACTCTTTCAAAAAATTTCTGAAATTTCTTAAAATTCATGTACACTCTTCATCGAAAATATTTTTCGAAAAATGTACCAAGCTGTTTATAAAGTTCCCAACGGAAAACTCCTCAAAATATTTTTTGAATTAAAAGACGACAAAATTTCAGAAATAAAAATAACAGGAGATTTTTTCTTGTATCCGGAAGAAAAAATAACCCTTTTAGAAGAAGCAATTACTGGATGCGCACTCAAAGAGAGTGAACTCAAAGCGAAACTTGATTCCGCTATCAAAAATGAAAAATTAGAACTTTTTGGAATTGATACAGAAAGCATCGTTAAAGCGATTTTTTTAGCAAAATAGTCGATGTACCCAGCTTAATTCCTTATTCCTAATTCCTGCTTCCTACTTCCTTGACTCCCTTTCGTCTTCTCAAAACCGGCCAGAGCTCCGCCGCTTTCAACATGGCGCTTGATGAAGTGCTTACTCAGAGAATTGCAAATGGCGAGTCAGAGCCAACACTTCGATTCTACGGATGGAAGCCTTCTGCAATTTCGATTGGATATTTCCAGTCGCTTGAAGCGGAAGTTGATCTCAAAAAATGTGAGGAGCTTTTAGTTGACGTTGTACGTCGACAAACTGGTGGAGGAGCGGTATTTCATGATACAGAAGTCACATATAGCATGCATATTCCACTTTCCCTGAAACTTGTCCCTGAGAAAGTCCTTGAATCGTATCAAAAAATTTGTGGAGGGATTTTGAAAGGATTATCAAGGCTTGAAATTGAGGCACAATTTGCTCCGCTCAATGATATTGTCGTCGATGGACAGAAAATTTCTGGGAATGCGCAAACGCGAAAGCAAGGAATTTTGTTGCAACACGGAACAATTTTGACCTCACTTGATGTCGAGAAAATGTTTGATCTCCTCAAGGTTCCGGATGAAAAATTGAAAGGGAAACTTATTTCAACTGTGAAAGAACGTGTTACGGCAATTGATCGTCATCTCGGAAAAGAAATTTCCCAAAAAGACGTAGTTAATGCTCTTGTAACAGGTTTTAGTGAAGAGTTCCCTTCAATTTTGTTTACTCCCTCTTCACTTACAGAAGATGAGACGAAAGCCATTCAAAAACTCGCACATGAAAAATATGAGCAGAGGAACTGGAATTCGCTGAGATAGCTTGGACGTTGACAGAAATTTCGTATTTCAGGAAACTGATGCGGCTATTTGATGACCCAAATGTATATTGTTGCGGGAGCACGTACTCCATTTGCCAAATACGTCGGCTGCTCAAAAGGCGGAATGCTCCAAAAATTTTCTGCAGCTGACTTAGGGAAAATAGCTTCTGCAGAGGCAATGAAACGTGCACACATTCCTCCAGAAGAGATTGATCATGTTATTTTGGGGACGGTTTTTCAGGTGGAAAAAGATGCAGTGTATGCAGCACGAAATATGAGTCTTGAACTCGGAATCCCAGAACATGTTCCCGCTCTCACGGTTCAGAGAAATTGTGCTTCTGGAATGCAGGCGATTATTAGTGGAGCACTTGAAATTATCGCAGGAAAAGCTGAAGTCGTCCTTTCTGTAGGTGCCGAAAGTATGTCGAATATTCCGCACGTTGTCAGGGGAATGAGAAAAAATGGAAATTTTCAAAAATTCGAAGTAAACGATTTTCTTGCAGAAAGTTTAGAGCATGAATATGCGAAAACTTCGATGTCAGAAACCGCTGAGAATATTGCCAGGGAACACAATATTTCTCGTGATGCAATGGATGTCTTTGCATACGAAAGTCACAAGAGAGCTGCAGAATCGTATACAAAAGGAATTCTTCGTGAGGAAATTGTTCCTGTGAATATTCAAATTTCTGGAGAAGAAGTTTCATTTGATCGTGACGATACGGTAAGGGAAAATATTGATCTTGGCGCACTCAGTTCTCTGCCTCCCGCATTTCATCCAGATGGAACCATCACTGCTGGAAATGCTTGTGGAATCGCAGATGGAGCCGCTTCAGTAATCGTTGCTTCTGAAGAATATGTGGAGAAGAATTCGCTTTCGTCACTCGGGAAAATTATTGATTGGTCGATTGTTGGTCTCGATCCCGCGTATATGGGACTCGGTCCTGTGCCGGCAACTCAAAAACTTCTCACTCGAACGGGAAAAAACATCGACGAAATAGATCTGTGGGAAATTAATGAAGCGTTTGCGGCGCAATATCTTGGTGTTGAAAAAAAACTCGGAATTCCTCGTGAAAAAGTGAATGTGAATGGAGGAGCAATAGCAATTGGTCATCCGCTCGGAGCGAGCGGAGTTCGTCTCATTCTCACTTTGCTCCTCGAACTCAGGAGACGAAAAAAACGATTTGGAATTGCATCGATGTGTATTGGAGGAGGACAGGGAATAGCGGTACTTCTTGAAGCGATTTCCGAATAAATATCTTCTTAAAAAAATCCATTTTTCAATTTCTATGAATGTATTACAAAATAAAATTGTTCTTATTACCGGAGCTTCACGCGGAATAGGTTCAGCCACAGCATGTTTGCTCGCTTCTCAGGGAATGAAGGTTGCGATAAATTATCATTCTCATGAAAAAGAGGCGAAAGAAGTCGTTCGAAAGATTGAAGAAAGCGGAGGTTCTGCATTTTCTGTACGCGCTGATGTGGGCGACATGAAGGATGTGGAAAAGATGGTACAAAATGTAATTGCTCATTTTGGACAACTCGATTTTCTCGTAAATAATGCGGGAATTACAGCCGACGCACTTTTTGAAAATATGTCGGAAGAAGATTGGCAACGAGTATTTCAGACAAATGTGACGGGAGCATTTCACTCCGCAAAAGCTGTTCTTCCACATCTCCGTGAAGGATCCGCAATTATCAATATTTCTTCCGTTGTTGGGCAGATGGGAAATATTGGGCAAGTAAATTACTCCGCTTCAAAATCCGCGCTCATTGGGTTTACAAAATCGCTCGCCAAAGAACTTTCTCGAAAGAAAATTCGAGTAAATGCCATTGCTCCCGGTCTTATCGGAACAGATATGACAAAAAATATTCCCAAAAAAATTATGGAAAACATTCTCCACATGATCCCGCTCGGAAAAATAGGGAATCCTCAAGATGTCGCTGAGGCAGTTCTTTTCCTCCTTCAAAATGAATATATTACGGGAGAAGTGCTCAAGGTGAACGGAGGACTTTATATGTAATTTTTCCCCTAATTCCTGATTCCTACTTCCTACTTCCTTATTCCTAACTCCCGCTCCATGGACATTCTCACAGCAATACATACTCGGCGCAGCATCAGAGAATTTCTTCCGAAAAAAGTTCCACGAGAACTTCTTGAAAAAATAATCGAAGCTGCGGGCAGAGCTCCATCAGACGAAAACAATCAGCCGTGGCATTTTACGATTGTTGAAGATGAGAATATCAAAAATAAAATTGCGCATATTTCCGTAGAAGCGGGGAAAAAATATTTTGGAGCGAAAAAGAATGATCTTCTTAAAAAGTTTTCAACAATGGGAAGAGCGCGATGTGAAGAAATGGTCGAACGCTTCACGTCAGGCTCTTTATTCTCATTTTTGGGAAATGCTCCAGTTCTTATTGTTATTTCTTCTAAGAATGATGTCTTTTCACATTGTTCCACGGGAGCGGCAGTACAAAATCTTCTCCTTGCAGCAATGGAATTTGACCTTGCCACGTGTTGGACAGTTATTGGTCTTACCGATCCAGAAGGGAATGATCAGATAAAAAATATAGTGCACATCCCGAATGATCGAATAATTGTTTCTGTTCTTGCCCTTGGATATCCAGCTCAGGAGCCAAAGCCAAGAGGAAGGAAAAAAATTTCAGAAATTTTTACATGGATATGAAATACCCAGATATTCCCATTGGTTTTTCTCGAGCGAAAACTCGAGAGGTTTCTGAAAAACTCATTAAGGATTTTGCGGAACTCTCTGAAGACCGTAATCCTCTTCACCTCGATGAAGAATATGCACAGAAGACAATTTTTGGACGACGAATAGCACACGGGATGCTCACTGCGAGTTTTATCTCAGCGCTGCTCGCAGAAAATTTCCCAGGAGGCGTGTATCTTTCCCAAACTTTAAATTGGCTGAGACCAGTGCGAATTGGTGATGAGATCACCACAAGCTTTTTAGTGACAGAAAAAAATGATGCAAAAAAAATTCTTCATCTTTCTACGGAATGGAAAAATCAGAAAAATGAAATCCTTCTCAATGGAGTGGCAATTATTAAATTATGTGAATAAGAATTTTCGCCAAAATTTGTGGCTTCATTCAAAGTAATTATGGGATTTATATTTGGAAGAATCTTCCTCCAGCGGAGTCTCCGATCCCGCGAATCTGGTGAGGGACTCGGTCGCACTCTCAGCTCTCCATTAATAATTATTACTTTTCCTGACCATATTGTTTATACAGAAGATATTGATATGCCAAAAAAATAAAAGAAATGAGTACTTCTCCAATAACTATTACGATGAGGAGGACTGATCCGAATACATACGTAATTATTGACTTCATCGCCAAAATAAAATCAGGGCTACCTCCTCTTGCTTTAATGATCGGGGATAAAAATCCCATCAGAATTCCTCCCGCGAGACTAATAACAAGTATAGTAAGGAACATTATGAGAAATATGATTCCGATAATATATAAAAAATTCCCAACGGTTCTCCACCATTTTCCTTTTGTGAGCTCTTTTGATAATTGAAATACCTGTGTCGCATTGGAATCTTTTTCCACAATAAAGAAGAGGGCAGCAAATCTTGGCGGAAATTGTATGAGAAATCCAATGAAAGAAAAAACACCAATACCCGAAAGGAGCATAAATACATTGAAATTTTCAATCGCTTTCTTCTGAAAAAGCGATTGATCTCCTCCAACTTCATTGAGAAGCTGTCCTGCATAATAGGAGACAATAAATACAAAAATAACATAGAGAATAAACGGAATTTTAAATTCCAGCAAAGCAGTGAAGAAGAAATCAATAAATTTTCTCCAGTTTTTGAAAGAATATGTAATCGTTTCTCGTAGAGAGACCTTCTGCCCTCCGAAAAACTTACTAATCGCATATATGGCTGAACCACAAATAAGTGTAAAAGGAAGGGAAAGGATTGTGCTTATAACAACTGCCAAAAGAGCCAAGAATGGATTTGTATGGGAAATATAAAATGTTGAGACTTCTTTCCCTGTGGTCAAATCTACCGTTTTGTTCATAAGAAACGAGAAATTCAATGGGAAATCAGAATATTTCCCAATTGCAATGAACAATAAGAAGAAAAGAATGAATATCAATCCAAGACATACAAATGTCTTCCAGTTTTTAAAAACAAGATGAAAAGCGAGTTTCCTTCGATCTTTTCTCGTGGAGATTTGATGGTCCATATTGATAAATAAAAGGTAAAATATTTGTTCTCCAGTGGATTATTTGGAGCAGGTCTTCTCACTCTTTCGCACTAACACCTACTCCCGATCTAAGAATAAATTTCTCAAGAGCTACTGCAATCTCTTTAGCTCTCTCATAAAATATTCCATTAATTTCCATTTCTTTTACAAGTTCAATAATATAATTTTTAAGTTGAATATCTTCTTCTTTTGAGTTCAAGTATAAATCAACTACAGAACCAGATCCTCCCCATATATCACCACCTAGCAATAATGATAAAAATAATTCTCTATCAGTTGTCTTTGATTCAATTACTTTTCTAATAACTTCTGCTTGTGGTTTCTTATTTTCTTTTAAAAGTTTTTCTATTTTCTGTAAGCAATTTATTAAATTGTTCATTTTTATAAGAAAAAAAATAAAAAAATATTTATTTCTTAAATGGTTCACTATGAATTACTTTTACGTCATTTTTATTGGGAAAAAAGTATTCAGTTGCTCCTCCCGTGTCTGGTCTATTATTATAAGGTAGAGCTGGACGAACTATAACATTGCTATTATCTAAAACTATTCCCTTGTTTAATTGTATTGCAGTGTTCGCATCTGGAAGTCCTAAATCTCTATTTGGATCTTGGAGATTATTTGGATCAGTTGGTCCCCAGGAACTTCCACTTGGATCGGATCCACCGCCACTTAGCCTATAAAGCTCATCTCCAACTTCTGGTTGTTTCGGCTCAGGTAATGCCAACTGAGTTGAAGTATTTGTTGTGGGAGAATCCACCGCTGTTTCATCCGCAATATTACCATTTATCATATTAGCTGTTGCGCCCATTATTATCCCTGTTGCAAGTGCCCCTGCCATAACTTCAGCTGCCCCTCCTACAACTTTTTTTGCAAGATTTGTCCCAGTTTCTAAATTTAATCCTTCCTCCGCGATTCTGCTTCCAGCTTCTTTCACACTCTCAATTGCATTACTATAAGCCCCAAGAGTGAGAAAATCCTCAACGGCATTAAGGTCTTCTGTTTCACTCTCAAAAAATTTGGCAACTTTGTCCCAGGCTACTTCAAGCAATCCCCTTGGATCCACATACTTCAACGGATTATTCCTCACATACGCATATTTGTTAAGGGACTGTGGATCTTTAAGATCTCCTTCCCACGGATCCTGAGACACAAACCTCGCGATTTTTGGATTGTAGTATCTGGCTTCATAGTAATACAGCTTTGTATCTTCATCAAGTTCCTTTCCAGTAAACGTGTAGTCATTTGCGTAAGTGGTGGATTTTTCATCAATTCTGCTTTCTCCAAATGGATAGTAGTCTATGACTTCG
>JACRHZ010000004.1 GCA_016220175.1 Candidatus Peregrinibacteria bacterium | reverse complement strand
CTCAAAAAGGAGTTATCTGCCTGGCAAAAACAACGCAATCAAAGTCTATCAACAATTCAATGGAAATTCACAAAGCAAGATGCTGACCAAAAACTACAGAGACACTATACATGAAATTATTTATTGGAAATTATACTAGTTTCTCCGATAGAAAAATTTCATAAATACTTCCTAAAACGTCAGAAGAAAAAACACTGAAAGAATATGGACTTTCGGGGTAATAAAGTTGTTTGATAATCAGCCAAAATACAGAACTAACATTCTCTGCAATCTTATCTTTTAATCGTTGGTCAAAAAGCCCAGAATTATATCTTTTATCAGCCTGTTCAAACTTTTTTATAAGTGCTTTAAAATCGTTTGCATTGGCAAACTTTAAAAGTGTTTGATAATCTTCTAAATTTCTATCTTCGCAAACTCTTAAAAAGAGAATCTTGTTTAAATAGCTTTGAACAATATCATTTAATTGTTGCTCTTCAATTTTAGGCTCGTGTCTGAAGATTTCGGCTCCTAATAATTTTCTCCATTCATTAATTTGCGTTAGAAAAAGATTATCAATTGAATACTGATTTAATTTAGTCTCAATATCTTTCCATTCAGTTTCAAATGCACCTGAATAAACAGCTTCTTTTCCCAACAGCTTTTTAATTTCCTCAAATTTACTTTCATATTCGGTATAATGATATTTTTTTATTAATGCTTTTTGAAATGCATCATCTTTTTCAACTTTTACAGATGTATCATAGATGATGAGAAACTCAAAATTTGATAAAACTGAAATTTTGAGTTTGGCTGTAAAACCATAGCGTCTAACTTGTTTTGCTGCGTCATCATTAGATTCAATTGCAACACAAGGTTTTTTAGCTTCTAGGAAAAACTTTCTTTCAGAGAATAATCGGAATGTGTAATCGGGTTTTTTGGAATGTTCAGAAGCGTTTGCCTTTAATGCTTCTTCTAAAATCACCTCTCTTTCATTAGTCGGTTTACCTGTGTTGTTTTTTATATCCCAGCCAAGTAACTCGAAAAACGGGTCTAAAAAATCACTGCGAAGCAGGGTCTCATTATACTTGCTTGTCAGAAAGTAATCCCTGTCGATTTTATATTTTTCTGTAAGCTGTTTGATAGTCATATTTTGTTATCCAAGTTAAACAAAATTATTGTATTCTAATTCCCCCAAAAATAAATCTGTTTTCGGAGTGGAGCGAAAAAAATATCTTAATTCCGCGCCTATAAATAAAAAACAAATCTATTGTCCCCTTTAAAAAGCCTATAAAAATTCCTTATGAAATGAAAAGTATTTTTTGAATTGAGTATACCTATTTATTATGAAACAGATAAGCATAGAGAGCTTATTCAGACAGAAATCTTGATATCATGCAAACTCCTGCTCTTTTCTGAGCGTTTTTACGATTTGTGCGATCAGAAGAATTGCTTTTTCGAGATCTTTTTTTGTTGTCCCTCTTCCCATCGTAAGTCTGAGTCCGCTTCGGGCGTCTTCATGCGATAATCCGATGGCAGTAAGAACATGAGAAGGATCAATCATTCCTGAGGTACACGCGGATCCAAGTGATGCCGCGACGCCATTCAGATCAAGGCGAATGAGGAGACTTTCCCCATCAAGTTCGCCAAAAGAAAAATGGAGATTTGCCGGAGATCTTTTCTCTCCAATTTCTGGACCATTCAGTTTCACTTTTGGCATTTCCCGTTTCATGAGTTCATATCCGAATATTTGGAGTTTTTGCAGTCGATCATATTCTTTTTCTCTCATTTCTTCGGCGATTTGGAGAGACATAGCCATTCCGACAATACTGGCAACATTTTCCGTTCCGCTTCGATATTTTCGTTCCTGACCTCCGCCATGCATTTGTGAAACAATTTCTGTTCCGCGACGTACATAGAGAAGTCCGACACCCTTCGGTCCATAAAACTTATGCGCGGAAAGGCTGAGGAGATGACAGTGAAGTCTTTCCACTGAAAGAGGAAGTATTCCGGCAGCTTGGACTGCGTCCACATGAAATGGAATTCCCTGCTTTTCACAAATTTTCCCAAGTCTCGGAATAGGCTCTACTGTCCCAATTTCATTATTCACATAATGGATGGAGACGAGTGCGGTATCTTTGGTAATGTTCTTTTTGAGATCGTTTGGATCAACAAAACCGAATCTGTCGACGGAGATCGTCGACACTTTCGCGAGTCCTTCCGACGCGCAATATTCAGCTGTATTTTTTATACAGGAATGTTCGATCGGTGTAGTAATAAAGTGAGGAGTTCTGTGATGTTTTTTCCTCCACGCTTCGAGAACGCCTTTAATCGCGAGATTATTCGCTTCTGTAGCCGAAGACACAAAAACAATTTCTTCCAGGCTGCACTCGAGAATTTTTGAAATATGATGTCTGGCATCATCGATAGCTTCTCGAGACTTTTGTCCTTCTCGATAAATTCCCGAAGGATTTCCCCATTCTTCTAAAAAATATGGTTTCATTGCCTCAAATACTTTTGCATTGAGAGGAGTTGTAGCCGCGTAGTCGAGATAAATACGAGACATGAATACAGAAGGAATAAGGTGAAAACGTCAGGAAACGTCACCGTTTTTTAAGATGGTGTGTGAGGAGACCAGAAATGGTCCATGAAGAAAGAGATTTTTCAAGAGATTTTTGGGCATCTTGCCATGCTTCCTGAAGAATGCAGTGCGACATTTTTTTACAGTCACAACTTTTTTCACTTTCACCAACGCATCTCCTCAAAGAAGAATTCTCTTCAATGACCTTATAAATTTTCCATAAGTGTACTTTGTGATTTTTCGCAGGAAGTCTAAACCCACCGCTCTTTCCACGTTTTGAGACAACAATTCCAGATCGTTCAAGTTTTTGAAAAATTTTGGCAAGGAAACTTTCAGGAACTCCTGCTTTTTTTGAAAGTGCAACAAGCGCAAGTGGTTTTTCTGCTTTTGCGAGTTCCACGAGTCCTAAAACACCATATTCCACGGCTTGAGAGAAGCGAATCATGTGTTTGAAGAAAAGATGGGCATATTGTATACCAAAATTGTCTTCTTTTGCGAACTCAAGTTGCGATTTTTAAAAAAGAGATGAAAATCAGAGAATGAAACGAGTTCATATCTTCAGCTGTGGAATTCTCTTCTTCCTTCTTGGGGTGGGCATCGCTGATTTTTTGAGATCGCCACTTTTTCTTTTGGGAATTCTTATTTTTCCATGCATTCTCATCTTTCGTTATATTTCTTTTCGGGTTCTCATATTTTGGATAATTTTTTTCCTCTTGGGAGGAATTCGAATTTTTATCGCTCTTCCGAACATTTCCAGAGAAGATGTCGCATTTTTTGCATCTCCAAAAGAGACTGCGCGTTCAGTCGAAATACAAGGAATTATTTCCGAGTATCCCGATGAGAGAGGAGAAAAAACGAAAATAATATTGCATGTTACGTCTCTATTTTTGCGAGACACAAAAGAAATGAGACTCGTTTCTGGGAATATTCTTGTGAGTATCTCCAAGTATCCTCCGGTCTTCTATGGCGATATGCTTCATATTTCTGGAAAATTACAAATTCCTCCAGAATGGGAAGATTTTTCGTATGCCAGATTTTTAGAAAAAAACGGTATATATTCCTATATGCCATGGGGAACATTTGAAATACGAAGCAGAGGAAACGGCTCGATTTTTTTCCGTACACTTTTTGAGCTGAGAAGATATCTCGAGAATCTTTTGAAAGAGAGAATCCCAGAGCCAGAAGCCAGTTTTTCTATAGGGATTCTTCTTGGTGGTGAACAGGGTTTCCCTGAAGAGCTCGTCGAAGAATTTCGGAAAACCGGACTTTCCCATGTTCTCGCGCTTTCTGGATTTAACATCACCATTCTCATTTTGTTTGTATTTTGGATATTTCGATTTCTCCCAAAAAAGATAAACCTTTTTCTCACACTGCTCTTTATTTCAAGTTTTGTTCTGCTCACCGGGGCTTCTTCGTCCGTCGTACGCGCTGCAATTATGGGAGGAATTTCACTTTTGGTGCTCCATTTTGGATTTGTAAAAAAAGCATTTTCCATTCTCCTCTGGAGTATATTTTGTATGGTGCTCTGGAATCCATTTCTCCTTCTTTCTGATATTTCTTTTCAGCTTTCTGTTGCGGCAGTTTTGGGGCTTATTGCTTTTAGCCCTCTCTGGAAAGATATTTTTCAAAAACTCCCGGGAACGTTTGGACTCAGAGAATCGCTGGAAACAACATTGGCGGCGCAAATTATCGCAACCCCACTCATCGCATTTTATTTTCACCGTATTTCTCTCATCTCGCCCATTGCGAATCTTCTCATTGCTCCGTGTATCCCCGTGGCTATGCTTTTTTCATTTCTCGGCATTTTTCCTTTTGTTGGCAAGATTTTTGCATTCTGCGCATTCGAAACCTTACGCGTAGCTCTCGCCATAATTCATGTATGTTCTGAAGTTCCATACTCTGATATTCCGTTTTCTCTTGGAATATTTGGTCTTACTTTTTTCTATGTTTTCGTCGGACTCCTGTGGTGGAGGCATCAGAGTAGAAAAATAAAAAACTTGTTTTCATAAAGCCGTTTTTATGATATAATTTCATGAAAACAAACAAAAAAATGCTCTACCTCAAAACACTTTTCGAGGCACAAAAAAAACTCAGATCGTCTGATCTGCATCTTTACGAAGGACATCCTCCATATCTTCGAGGATCCGACGGAGGGCTGTATGCGGTAGAAAAATATAGTCCGCTGAAGCATGAGGATATGGAAAATATCATGAAAGAGATTCTCTCTCAGAGGCAAATAGAAGTCTTCTTGCAAAAAAAAGATTTTGAATTTTCCTCTTGGCTTGAAGATGTCGGACGATTTCGAGTGAATTTTTACGTCGAATACCACGGAATGTCGATTGTGTTTCGACTTCTCAGCGATAATATTGAGTCTATTCCCGAACTCGGTCTACCGGAGGCGGTTCAAAATCTTGCGTATGAACATTCAGGTCTCGTGCTCATTACCGGTCCAAATGGGAGTGGAAAATCCACAACAATGGCAGCACTTTTACACCATATTAATGAAACCAGAAATGTAAATATCATCACGATTGAAAATCCGATCGAGGTCATTCATCAGCCAAAAAAATCAGTAATTTCTCAGCGAGAAGTCGGAACACATGTAGAAAGTCTGAAAGATGCAGCGAGGTACCTCTTTCGGCAAGATGTCAACGTTGTGGCACTTGGCGAACTCAGTGATTATGAATCGATTTCCATCGCCCTTGATTTGGCAGAAACCGGACATCTGGTTTTTGCGACGCTCCATTCCGATGATGTTGCCTCTACCATTTCTCGGGTGATCAATGTTTTTCCTCCGGATTTGCAGAATATGGCAAGAATGAAACTCGCGATTTCTCTTCGTGGAATTGTGTCTCAGAAACTTATTCCGAAACAAGATTTCTCGGGGAGAGTTGTTGCCGTAGAAATCTGTCTTCGCTCGGATGAAATTGAAACGCTTATTTTGGAAAGGAGAGAAGAAAAAATTTCTAAGGCAATGGAGCGTGAACGTGGTCTCGGAATGCAGACTTTCCACGAACATCTCTTTGATCTTTTTCAAAATGGAGTTATTTCCAGAGAACAAGCAATCCTTAATGCTCCTGACCCTGAAGAATTTATGAATATGGTTCAAGAGCAAAAATCGCCTGCGTAAAGTCCTTCATCTTGCATTTTTATTTCTTTTTTCGTAGTCTTTCCTTATGAAAATTCTAATCCCACTTCACATGAAAAAAATATTTACGTTTACACTTGCTTTCATGCTTCTCGGGCTGATGGCTCTTCCTGCGTACGCTGCAACTAAAGATGATGACCAAGATAGATATTATACTTGTCCCGATCCGAGTGATACAACAACATGTGAGTCACCTATTCTCGGAATGAAGGGATGGGAGAAAGAAGTGTGTGATACTGTCGACGTTGATGATCCGAGCGTTGTTGCTCCAGGACTTGGGAAAATAAAGGGAAACAAGATTCACCCAGGTGCGATAGAACCGCCGAATAGCCAAGTGGATTACAACTGCGATGGTCAAATCACTGGTCTTCCTGGAGCAGGAGGAAGAAAAGATTTGTTTAGCATTATTGGAGATGTGATTACACTTATTGGTCAGATTGCGGTATTTGTTTCTGCAGGTGCGCTCATCTATGGCGGCATTATGTTTGCTTCTGCTTCAGGAGAAGAGATGAAAATTCAGAAGGCGAAAAAAACAATTATTGGCGCAGTCATCGGACTTATCGTTGGGCTCCTTGCCTGGAATATCGTCGATTATGTGGTGAATTGGGTTGGGTAGAAGACAATTACGAATTATCGAATTACGAATTACGAATGACAAACGTCGTAATTCGTCTTTCGTGATTCGTAATTTCATCAGGTATACTTTTTGAGCAATTATTCCTCTCCATGATTCCTGCTCTGCAAAACATTCTCGATGAACTTTCAGCGATGCCAGATTCTACGGAAAAATTAAAATTTCTGCTGTCGCTTGCGGATGATCTTCCTGAATTTCCGGAAAATGAAAAAACTTCAAAAAATAAAATTCATGGATGTGCTTCAAATGCCTATCTCGTAGCAGAATATCGAAATGGGAAAATGTATTTTCGAGGAGATTCAGATGCGCAAATTCCCAAAGGAATTCTCGCACTGTTTCTTTTTGGATGTGAAGGCTTAGCGCCACAAGAAATTCTCGAACTTTCTCCAGAGATGTTTGAAAAAACTGGACTTAAGAATATTCTCTCACCTTCTCGTGTGAACGGAGCATATGCGATTTTTGCGAGGATGAAAGAGGAGGCGGGGAAATGCAAAATGCAGAATTGTTGATGTAGAGACGCGATTAATCGCGTCTCTACGGGAATTACGTTCACCAAAAAAACCAATGGCGGAATAACCAAAAATAAAAATCCCATGTTGCACAAAAATTTATCCACCATCATTCGTTGATATAAAGGTCGCACAACATTTGAATGCAAAAAAATCGCACCCAATTTTTCTTGGCAATCACGATTTCATGATCGCATTATTCGGAATGAAAACGAATTACACCGTATTTCCGAATACATTTTGGCGAATCCAGAAAACTGGGAAAATGATGTATTGCACAGGTAGAGACACCAAATTTGGGCTTCTCTACATTCAAAACATCGACATTTGATCATCATGTTCTTTTTTCCGCACACCCGAAAATTTTGTTTTTTGCGCTGCCTCAAGCTCTCCCCAGAGCGCTTCTTCCTCTTTTTCCTCAGCTGAATTTTCACCTTTTTTAAAAGCTTTGGTGAGACGATTGATGAGAGAATGGAAATTATACATCCTAAAAAATGTTTCGAGCTTATGGGGATCGATATTTTTTACATTCCCTTTTTCAATACCAAAATTCGGAAGTTCAAGATTTCGATGAAGTGTCACCATTTCTTTCGTCAGAATCGCAATATCTTTTCCCATTTGCAATTTCTCGCCAAGTTTTCCCGGAATGCGATCGGCATTCTCAAGAATTTTTTCGAGTGTTTGATATTCTGCAAGGAGTTTCGCTGCGGTTTTTGGTCCAATTCCATCAATTCCTTTTAAATTGTCGGAACTATCGCCAACCATAGCTTTGTAATCAACAACCTGTTCCGGATATACACCAAGTTTTCCATAAATTCCATTTCGATCGAGATGGAGCGCGGGTTTTCCGCCATTTTGCGGGAGAAACACTTCCACATTATCCGCGACTAGCTGAAAGGCATCATGGTCGCCGCTCACAATTCCAATTTCATACTCAGCATTTTTTCGATATTTTTCTGAAATCGTCGCAAGAAAATCATCGCCCTCATATCCTGCTTCAGAAAATAAGGGAATTTGAAACGCGTCAAAAATATCAAAAATTTTCGAAAGTTGCCCCACAAGCGCATCTGGCATTTCCGGTCTGTGACCTTTGTATTCGGGCACGAGTTCGTGTCTTTTTGTTTTTTCTTTCTCATCTTTTGCTCCAAAAATATATTGCGGATGTTCGGTTTCAATAAGCGAGAGAAGCATTGAAGACACGCCAAAAACAGCATTAATCGCTTCTCCATTTCCATTCGTCAGGGTCTGTGGAATCGCGAAAAAAGCGCGAAAAAAGAGATGAGAGACGTCGAGGAGGAGAATTTTTTGAGGCACAGAGCGAGGAGCAAGTGAAAAGTAAATTTGTCGAAAATTTTGAATTTTAAATTTTAAAATAAATCATAATTTTTTAATGTTTAAACATTAAATATTAGAATTTATTTTTATATTTTACCTTTTACATTTAAAATTTTATCGTATTTCTTCCGGAGCAATATCGAGATTCTCAAAAATTTCTTGCTCGAGATCGGAAACTTTTTTTTCCAAATTCGGACTGGCTTCGTGCGCATATCTCTTCCTTCCGTCTTCAAATCGTTTCTTAAGCGAAACAATTTCATCATGGAGAACGCGCTTGTCAGCATAATACACAACTTTTTCTTCCCATGTGAATGGTTTTTCTCGAAAAATCATTCCCGTCATATGCGCTTCCACCACATCCGCTGTAGCAGAATATCCGCGAGATCTTAAAACATCTGCCATCGCACTTCCGTGATGAAATTTTTCATACTTTTGCCGAACACTTTTCCAAAGTGCTATTTTTTCATCCGTAACTTCTTCTTGAAATCGAGAGACATCATTCAAATCCTTAAAATCGACATATCGGAGGAGGTCATGACAAAGAGCTCCATTTGTTATAAGTTCGATATCAAGAGGCACACCACTCTGAAAAAGTTTATTGCCGAGAATTGTTGCGACATGAGTGACCATTTCGATATGTTTCTGAATATGCTGCGGAGTCATAAATTCCTCCATAAGACCGGGAATTTTATTTTTTGGAATATTGAGAGCATTGTGAAATGTCAGAGAAATATTTCTTTCTGATTCGGAATTCCCGTGCGCAAAATGAACAGAAATATATGTTCCTTCGAACAAATTCAAAATGCGCTCATCCAAAAGATCACTCCACTCGAGAAGGAGAATATCACCCCTTTCTCCGATTTTTTCGATTTCGCTCTCAAGGATATGAGCAGAATTTGGAGTGTCTTTGAGCCTATAGAGATCGCCATGAATGCAGATCCTATTTTCCGTCTTATACTCCTCAAGATACGTGAATGTCGGGCTTTTTATGTCCTCTTTTGGAATACCGAGAGCATCAAAAAATCCTCGGGAAAATGTTGTTTTCCCTGTTCCGAGTTCTCCAGAAAGAAGCACAATTTTCCCCCACTCTGGAGCGATATGAACGCGCAGACCGAGCTCTCTTCCAGCCTTTTCTGTTGCGACCGCATTTGAGGAAAGAAAGGAATTCATTTGCAAAAAATTATCATCCCTGCTATAATATCACGAAGACATATTATTTTCCACTGATACAAACATACAAAAAAAATGAGAAAAAAGAAAAAAGAAAATTCACGGCTTCGTGCTCGTTCAAAAAGCGAAAAATCTTCTGTGCTGAGGTATCCCGCTCAGCTTTTTGTGGGTATAAAAACATATCTCAGGGCAAAAGGAGTTCTTGGATCTGTTGTTTTGACGCTCGGTCTCATGATTGTGCTCTATGCCGTCGGAGAGGGGGCAATGAGTCTCAAAACGAATATTCTCGATGTGTCTCTCCGATTTGATGGAACAGTAATGCCGATTCAACAAGTTCCGAACTGGGCGCTTACAGGTGGAGAGAACACGAAACCCTATTCTGCATATTCTCCTTGGGAACTTCAGCCGCTCATGGATTATGATATTGCTGAGCTTCAAAGTTTAAACACAGATGCGAATACCGCAAATGCAAAAATAACATATTCTACTGTGTATTTGGGAAGTTATACATCAGAACATACAGAGAATGTCGGATCGCATTTAGGCGTTGATATTCGTGCTCCCGAAGGGACTCCCGTTTTTGCGGTTGCAAACGGAATTGTTGATAGAGCCAACGCGGAAGATAAAGGTGGGTTCGGAAAATACATCATTTTAGAAGTCCCAAATGCGCCCGTGAATGGTGATATAGAAACGATTTATATTGCATACGCACACCTTTCTCAGGTAATAGTGCAATCTGGTGAAATTATTCAAAAAGGTCAAAAAATTGGTGAAGTAGGGAAAACCGGGACAGCATCAACAAATCATCTCCATTTTCAAATAGATCGTGCAATTGCTCCTTTCAGAATTTACTGGCCATTCACTGCTACAGAAGCAAGCTCTGCCGGATTCTCTTTCTTTGACGCCGTCAATAATGGTCTTGGAAGAGAAAAGGCGGGAAAATATACGACTCATCCCATGAAATGGGTACAGCAAAATAGGCAGGGAGGAGCAATATCACCAGTTCCTTCCGGAACTTCAGGGACACCGCTCCCTTCATTCCCTGGAACAGAAAGAAAAATTCATGATTTTGATATTCGCGTTTTGTCTGAGCTCGTGAGAGCAGGGGAGAGTATTCCCATTGAAATAAAAGCCATAGATACGAATGGAAACGTATTTGAATCGTTCACAGATGAATTTTCTCTCAAAACATCTGATCTCGATGTTGAGGTTTCAAGTATTCATTTTGAGAATGGAATTGCACGGCTCAGTCTTACGCCCAAAAATTCAGGAAGGCTTGAGCTGAAAGCTCGTTCTGGCGTGGTGGAAGAGACAGTAGGAATTACCGTTCAAAACGCAGGAGAAGAACCTCTCTCTTCCAAGCCTCAAGAAACGAATCCTGAAACACCAGAAGTAAAACTTCCACACTTTGATCATTTTCAGATTACACCAGAAAAAAATGAATTAGAAATTGGAGAGAAAGTTCATATTACAATTACAGCAATAGATTCCGATGGAAATGTTCAGAAAAGCTATACTCCAGACAATTCCATTATTGTCACTGCCACGAATGGAACCGTAAGTCCTCAGGCGCTTTTCGCACAAAATTTTTCTGAAGGAACAGCAGAAATTGTCTACACTGCAGAGACAGTAGGGGAAGGGAAGGTAAGTATTGGAAACGAGACTCCTCTCCTATTTTCCATCATCGCTGGCTTTGCGGAAGTCACATATTTTGGCATTGATATCGATGGGAAGTATGTTCTCGGCGTACCACAAGAGGCTACTATCACGACTCTGGACGCGAACAAAAAATTGAGTGTTCGCTCCTTTGTGGGAACAGCAAGGCTCACTCTTTCAAATGGCGAGGGGATCGTGAAACCAAATGAGCTCACTTCAGTTGACTTTAAAAATGGTGTTGCAAAGGTGAGTGTTCTCATCACCAGTGGAAATTCCGCACGCATAAAAGTCCAAGCAGGAGCTATTCTTGGTGAATCTTCTCGAATCACTCAGGACACAAGCAGAATTTTTGCTGATGTAGAACAGGGAAGTGAATATGCCGAAGAAATTGCATATCTTAAAAAATTGAATATTGCGTCTGGATATCCCGACGGAACATTTCATCCAGAGAAAACACTGGTGAGAGCAGAAGTCGTAAAGCTCCTCATTGAAGGGCTGCACATTAATCTCAAAAACGGGCAAAGTCCATTTTTGGATGTGCATTCAACAGATTGGTTTCTCACGTATGTCGTTACTGCAGCGGAAGACAAGATTGTGAGCGGATATCCAGATCAAACCTTCAAACCGGCAAATACGATTACTCAAGCGGAATTTTTCAAAGTTCTTCTCGAGGCAGCTGGAGTGGAGCTTCCTGTAGTTCGAAGAAAACCATTTGAAGATGTTCTTCGAGATCAGTGGTTTGCTCCATATGCAATGTACGCGAAAGACCATAATCTTCTTGATTTTGGAGAGAAATTCGAACCAAAAAAAGAAATTACGAGAGGAGAAGTAGCGAGAGCGATATATCGATTAATTGGAAATTAGATCTCTCATTTTTTAAAAGGGGCAACAGAATCGAAGAGTATTGCGCTTATGTTTCGTATCTCCATATCACGTTGAGGTGGATTTTTCTGAAAAAACTTACTTAACGCATCTTCGAATTCCCTCACAGTCTTCGCAGAGCGAAGTTCCGCGAGATTATTAGCGTCTAAAGTCATGTTTATTTGAGTACCATCTGTCCACTTCAAAATAAGCAATGAACGCGTGAGGTCAAAGAATACATTGAATCGAATACCATTTTCGCAAGTGATAACAGCAAATTTGTTTCTCTCCGTACAGATATCCGGCAGAGATTCTTGCATATTATTTGTGGTGAAAACATGGACTTATTTGAACATATATTCATCATTATTTCAACATATTGATCGCATCTTCCACCGTTTTTTTACTTCCCACAAGTATAGAAGTTCTTTCGTGCAAATCTTGAATGGGAAGATCAAGAATATCTTCTCCAGTTTCAGTTTTCGCGAGTCCTCCGGCTTGTTCCATGAGAAATGCAAATGGAGCGCATTCGTAGAGAAGTCTGAGTTTTCCTTTTGGATATTTTTCAGAAGACGGATATGCAAAAATCCCATTTCCTTTGCAAAAAATAGTATTAATGTCGGGAACCATTCCGCCCGAATATCTCAAAGTAAACTTTTCATCTGACCATTTTGTGACGAGTTTTTGATAGCTTGGACGATCCGTAACAGCCCTCAAATTTCCCGGAGCAAAAATTTTCGCCGTTTCCTCAACTCGTATTCCTTCAGAAAAACTCTGAAATTCTCCTAAATCATTGAGCATAAAAGAAGCAAGACCTTTTCCGATTGAAATAGACAGTGTTGTGCGAGGACCATAGAGCATGTATCCCGCTGCGACCATTTGTCGTCCGGTCATTCCAATAAATCCATTTCCTGGAAAAATTCCAAAAATACTTCCCACGGCTAAATTACTCGCAACAAGTGAAGATCCATCCAGAGGATCAAATGCAACCGAATATTCTCCCAAATTATCCATGAGAACAACTGCATCCTCCTGCTCTTCTGAGCTAATTTGTGCGACGAGATTACTTTCCGCAAGATGTTTACAAAAAATATTATCCGAAAGAATATCAAGCTTAAGCTGCTCTTCTCCCTGCACATTCACTGTTCCAGAAATTCCCAAATGTTCATGCCGAATGGCATGCTGAACATATTTTGCGGCTCGGGCAATATAAGAAATGAGCTGAATCAAGTTTGGTTCACATTGTACTTCGCGGAGATAGGTTTCGAGGAAGAAGGGGATGGTCATGGGAAAATTTAAAATGAGAATTTATTTTTCCATTTTCCATTCTACATTTTTCATTGATTTTCGCCACTTTTTAAACGTTGCCAATTTCTCCAAAAAATCCTTCAATCGATTCGCGTATCCCCACTCATTATCATACCAGGAAAGGAATTGGAGATATTTTCCTCCGACGACTTTTGTCGTAAGAGCGTCAATAATTGCAGAATGTGGATTTGTTTTAAAATCAATGGAAACAAGAGGTTCTTCACAAACTTCGAGCACATTTTTCATCTTTCCCGCAGCGGCCTTTCTGAAGAGATTATTCACTTCTTCTGCTGTGGTATCTTTTTTGAGCACCGCACAAACATCTGAAATAGAAGAAGTTGCGAGAGGAATTCGAAAAGCAATCCCATCAATTCTTCCTTGAAGAGATGGAATAACTTTTGCTGTTGCCTGCATTGCACCTGATGTTGTAGGAATAATATTTTGAACGGCGCTTCTTGCTCTTCTCAAATCTTTTCCCATGTTATCGAGAAGGTTTTGGGAATTCGTAAATGAATGAATAGAACTCACAAAAACGTTTTCAATACCATACGTTTCCTCAATCAGCTTCAGAGGAGGAGCAATCGAATTCGTCGTGCATGAAGCGTTGCTCATAATCGTCAGATCCGCAGTGATGTCTTCATCATTCACTCCAAACACAAATGTGGGAGTGTCATCTTTCATGGGGGCAGAAACTAAAACTTTTTTTGCCCCAGCATCCAGAAATTTTTGAGCTTCTTCCTTTGTTCGAGCTCGTCCTGTAGCGGATACGACAACATCGATATCGAGTTCTTTCCATGGAACCTCTCTGGCGTCCGAAAAAGCAAGAAGCAAAATAGTTTCTCCATTTACAATGAGAGAATTTTCGGTATAGGAAATTTCAGCATCCAGTTTTCCGTGGAGAGAATCGTACTTGAGAAGATGCGCCCTCATAGGCGCTTCAAGACGTTGATTGTTGATAGCAACGAGTTGTACTTTGGTGTTCCCGATGAGAATTCTGTGAAGATTCCTTCCAATCCGTCCATAGCCATTAAGTGCGACACGAAGCACGCTCATTTCTTCGACCATGCTACGAGCATTGGCGTGGCAATGAAAATAGACGAATATGTTCCCACGATAATTCCCAAAACAAGCGCCAGAATGAAAAAGTGAATTCCTTCAATTTGAGAGAAAAAGAGCGTTAAAAGCACGATGAGCGTAGAGCCAGAAGTATTTATTGATCTTGCCATTGTTTGCCACACAGCCTTTTCAGCCGTTTCTTCAAGATTCTTCAGAGAAGTTCCTTTGAGATTTTCCCGAAGACGGTCGAAAACCACAATGGTATCGTGCACCGAGAATCCCATGACCGTGAGAAGTGCCGTAATAAAAAGAGTATCTACTTCCACTCCATAGTATTTTCCGAGGAGCGCGAATGCTCCGATAACGATAAAAACGTCATGGATAAGTGCCACAACAGCAGAAACGCCAAATTTCCAAGAAGAAAGCCCTTCAGGAACTCGCCTGAACGCTAGTGCGATAAACATAATAATTGCGAGCATCGTAATTCCTACTGCGAGAAAACCACGTTCGGTTTGTACTTTTCCTTGCGTCGGTCCTACCGTCTCAATACGCACAGCATCATCCTCAAGAGTTTTTCCTTTCTCCTTGAGTTTCACTTTGAGTTGTTCAATTTCTTGATTCGAGAGGTCTCGAGACCTCACAATTATCGCCTTATCTCCCGATTCTACAACAACTTCCCCCTTCTCATTTCCAAGAGCTTCTCGAAAAATCTCATCAAATTCTGTTTTGGTAATAGTTTCGCTGAACGGCAAGTACATCTTACTTCCTCCAGAAAAATCAATTCCGAGATGGAGTCCAAATCCAGGGGCGAAGACAAAATAAAGACCTACGGCCAGCGTAACGCCCGAAATAAGAAACCAAAATTTTGTAGCTGGGATGATAGGAAAGCGCATGGGATTTTTTAAAAGCTCAGAAATCCTAAATAAAATAAGAGGAAAAGGCAAGAAGAGTACAAAATACAAAGCACAAAGTACAAAACGTTTTTCTTTTTTGTACTTTGTGTTTATTTTACGACAAATCCCACAATTTTCTCTTCATCAAGAGTCGCCCGTCCTCGGGCGACCTTTTTGTGTGATAATCATCAAATAAAAAATTCTTCGGCAATCCCTAAAATTCCTGAGAATTACATATTAAGACATTGCATAAATCACATGATTTTTATACCATTCCAACAAGATTTTTTTGCTCTCCATGAAAATATATTCTTCTTTGTTTCACAAGATACTCATTGTCCTTGTAGGGTTTAGTTTTCTTCTTTTCTTCATACCAAATGTTATTTCTGCGGAGCAATTGTTCTCGGATGTGAAGATATCTACCCTTCATAAAAATGCATTAAAGACGAAAAAATCAAGTGGAGAGTTTCTCATTTATTTCCAATCA
This sequence comes from Candidatus Peregrinibacteria bacterium, assembly GCA_016220175.1. Taxonomy (NCBI): domain Bacteria; phylum Candidatus Peregrinibacteriota; species Candidatus Peregrinibacteria bacterium. The sequence goes on along the minus strand of JACRHZ010000004.1, from coordinate 9,578 downwards.
TCAGAAATGGCATCAGGTGGTCATGAATCAATAAAAATTCTTTGGAGAATGTACATGGGAAATCTTGATTTTGATGGATATGCACTCTACCTTCAAGAAAAAGGCGTAAATTTACCTCTTGACAGCTCTTCGACTCTGCAATTCTTCCCCAGATCTGAGGAATTTGGCTATCCATGTAATTACGAAGTCTGTTCTTTTAAGGTAGATAAAAAAAATGAGAATGGAAAGCTTGTCCCATTAAAACCGGATGTTGTTTATGAAATAAAGGTTTGGCTTTATAAAGGAGAAGAATTCTTTCCTTTTTCAGAAGAAGATCGAAATTCAAGTGTCTTTTTTCAGTACACATACGTGCCTGAATTTGATTCTCGTACGATGAAAGATGATGGGCCGCCTTCTTATTCAAATGTCCAGATTAAATATTACGGAGAAGCAAAAGTTTCTTACAATGACAATTTTCTCGGAGGCATATATGAGGCGGATTTGTCTTCAGGATTTCTTCCAAATTTTGAAGCTTCTTGGGATATGTATAAGGGAGGAAAAGATTTTCAGGGATATGCAGTTTATGTTGGAGAAAAAGAACTTCCTGAACACATTTCTCTCGACACAGTACAAATTGTTTCGTATCTTCAAGAGGATACTTATCGCCCGGAGTATACCGTTGTTTGTAATAGAAAAGAAAAAAGATGTAACCTTATTGGTTTAGCACCATATTCAACTTTAGTAGCGTATTCAGGAGGTGAAAATAAGCAGCTGAAGTTGCATACGCCGTACAGCGTAAAAGTTTGGCTTTATAAAAATGCTGGTCCAAGGTTCGTTGAATTCTTTCCATTTTCAGAAGAAGATCGAGAATCAAATACAGTTTTTGAACTGAGGGATACAAGCGGGGTGTATAAAAATTTGCCCAATGGACCACAACCGCCTTCCACTATTATTGCACCTTTTCCTGAAACCTATAATCCAACTCAACTTCCTCCTGGAGCAAATTCGCCAGGTACGAATCCTCATGAAGAAAGTTTTCCACCTACAATTCCGTATGATCCAAAACCTTATGATCCAATTCCTTCTTGTACGCCTCCTGCAGAAAATGGTACCAATGAAAGTCTTCTTACAAAAGGCGAAGCAATTCCCATTCTTAAAAGTCGATTTCTCGCAAGATATGGTGAAAGTTATATTTGTACTCCTGATGTGCCAAATCAGCTCTGTTTTCAAAATTCTTCGCAGGGTGGGAAAGATCGAGAGCCAGATACTTCAGAGAGCTTCTGGGAGGCTTCTCAACACATTTATAATTATTACTATTATTTTTACATTACAAATCCCGATGCCTCAGAAGAAAATGTCTCTATAGATAATGCACTTCGCTATGTCACCGCTTTATTCAAGCTTCCCCTTGTATACTCTAAGGAAGATCAGCGAATAGAGAAATATCATTTTCATGCGGCTTTATTAGAAGATTGGCTACAGTCTGCGAGAATAAATTCTTTGCTTTTTTATTCACCGTCACTTTTTGAACAGGCGATGAAAGAAGAAGTGCCATTTGATATGGAAAGTTGTATTTCTCAAGCTCAATTCTTGAGTTGGATCGATTTTCTCAAGGAAGGAGAAAAGTCAGGATTTCACAGAAGTGAATCTTGCAAAGAAAGTACTTTTTACGAGATTGTTGCAGGAAGGTGTAAAGCATTTACGGGAGACGGATGTAGAGAGCCTTTCACAAACCCTGAAGCTCTTGGATATGAGCAGTGTAGAAGAAAAGAAGAAGAAGAATATCTCCCAGAAAAAGTTCTTAAGCAAGGATTTCAATGTGATAAAGAAATGGTAGTGTGGGAATTAACAAATACATTACAATGTAAAGAAGCCCATGACGGAAGAAAGATACCTGTTTGTTTTCAATATGCCCTTTATGCCACACCAACAGCAAATCTCTTTCCATCTGAAGAAAAATGTATTGAATTCCGTAACCAAAAAATACGCCCTATCCCTCTTGGAAATTATAAAGATCCAGTATTAAAAAGCTTTGATATGTTTACAAAACCTTTTCCAGATATAAATATTCAGACTCAGGAGGGGAAAGCCGTTGCTGAGCTTTACAGGCGAAATGTAATTAAGGGAATAAACGGCAAATTTCATGGCGATGTGTATGTGAATCGTGCTCAGGCGATAAAGATGCTTCTCATAACGAGATATGGGCTCATAAAAAAAATCTCAAATACTACCCAGTTTCCTGATATAAAAAATGATGAATGGTATGTGAGATACATTGTTATGGGGCTCGAAAAAGGGATAATTAAAGGATATGATGATGGTTATTTCAGGCCAGAGAATCTCATAAACACAGCAGAATTTCTCAAAATGTTCACAACAGCTTTTTCTCTCCAAGGAGAAGAAAATCTTCCATATTCTTATACGGATGTGCAAGAAACAGATTGGTTTGCTAAGTACGCAGGAATTGCGCAGAAATATGAAATGTTTCCTTATCAAAAAACAGAGCTTTTTCCTCATCAAAATTTATCAAGGCAGGACATCGCTACTGCAATTTATCAATATCTTGCGCATATAAATAATTGGCAAGAGGAGAATTTTGATGTTCGCTCAACGGGCGACTTGTGAAGAAGTACAAACTACAAAGCACAAAGTACAAAACTGTTTTTTTGTACTTTGTATTTTATGCTTTGTAGTTACTTCACCACAAATCCCACAATTTTCTCCGGAACAAATATTTCTTTTACAATTTTTCCCTCTTCTAAATATTTCTTCACTTTCTCTAAGGTTTTTGCCTGAGCAATAACTTCTTCTTGAGACGCTGTCTTTTCTATGGTAAAGTCTCCACGAAGTTTTCCGTTCACCTGAACTACGTATGTCACGCTTTCTTCCACAAGATATTTCTCATCATACTTTGGCCATGGTTCATATGTGAGTGATTCTTTGTGACCGAGGACTTCTCCCCAGAGTTCTTCCGCAAGATGCGGAGCGAATGGAGCAAGGATAAGTACAAATTTTTCTAATATTTCCCGAGAAACGCTCTCAGATTTTGTAAGCTCATTCGTAAGGATCATCATTTGAGAAAGCGCTGTGTTGAATCGAAATTCTTGAATATGCTCTGTTACAATTTTAATGGTCTTATGCAAAAGCGATTGCAAATTTTTATCCGTAATTCGTAATTCGTCGTCACCCCGAGCGGAGCCGAGCGGCGTAATTGACTTCTGGAACACGCGATATGTTCGATCCAGAAATTTCCGTACTCCTTCCACTGCGCCCATTGACCACGGTTTTTTCTGGTGAAATGGTCCCATAAACATTTCATAACATCTCAAAGTATCAGCTCCAAATGCGTTCACAACTTCATCAGGATTAATCACATTTCCAATCGATTTCGACATTTTTTGTCCATCTTCGCCAAGAATCATACCCTGATGGCGAAGCTTCTGAAATGGCTCATCATAGTCAATATATCCATATTTATGAAGCACTTTTGTGAAAAATCTGGCGTAGAGAAGATGAAGAACAGTGTGTTCTGCGCCACCAACATAAAGATCAATTGGTCCCCATTTTTTCATCATTTCTTTCGACGCAAATTCTTTTGTATTGTTCGGATCCATAAATCGAAACATATACCATGAAGAACAAACGAAAGTATCCATTGTATCGGATTCTCTTCTGACGATAGTTCTCTCGTTCGATAAATCTCCAGATTTTTTCAGTTTTTTTTCAATTCTTTCTAATTCTTTTTTGTCATGAAATGATGTTGATTTCGCGAGTGGCGATTCTCCTTTTGGCATAAAATCGACATCGGTCGGAAGTTTTACGGGAAGTTCATCTTCGGGCAAAAGATAATGATTGCCAGCGTCATCATACACAATTGGAATTGGCGCGCCCCAATATCTTTGGCGAGAAACGAGCCAGTCGCGGAGATTATAAAAGACAACACGTTTTCCCATTCCTTCTTTTTCCATGGAATCCATCATTGCTTTTTTCGCTTCTTTTTGTGCATCCATTCCATTCAAAAATTCAGAATTCATCATAATTCCTTCATGATCTACTTGTTCGAGTTTTGTAACTGGAGAAATATCACCATCGGAAGTTTTCATCACGCGAATAATTTCGAGATCAAAATTTTTCGCAAACTCGAAATCGCGCTCATCATGTCCCGGAACTCCGACGACCATTCCCGTTCCATAATGTGCTAATACGAAATCCGCAACATAAATGGGCATTTTCTTTTTATTGAGTGGATTGAATGCATACGATCCCGTAAATGCTCCAGTTTTTTCAGTTGTTTCAGTTCTCTGAAGCTCAGTCATTTTGAAAGTTCTTTCGAGATATTTCTCCACTTCTTTTTTGTGTTCTGGAGTTGTTATTTTTGAAACAATCGGATGCTCTGGAGCGACAACAATAAATGTTGCTCCGAAATTTGTTTCTGGATATTTCGTGAATGTTGCAATTTTTTCTGATGAATCGATCACGTCATAAAAAATATTGATTCCCTCTTGCCTTCCAATCCAATTCATCTGTGCAATTTTTGTCGAATTTGGCCAATCAATTTTTTCGAGTCCAGAAAGAAGTCCTGAGGTCTTTTGATCATCTTCAATAAAATCCGTAATGCGAAAGAACCACTGTTCGAGTTTTTTTTGAATCACATCATTTTTACATCGCTCACATTTCCCATTCACCACTTGTTCATTTGCGAGAACGGTTTGGCAACTCTCGCACCAATTCACTGGCGCATCTTTTCGATACGCGAGATTATTTTTGTACAAAAATGCAAAAAACCATTGTGTCCACTTATAATATTCTGGAACACAAGTATTTACTTCTCGATCCCAGTCATACGTAAATCCGAGGTCTTGAATTTGCCTGCGAAACGTTTCGATATTCGCCGAAGTTGTTTTTTCCGGATGCACTTTTGTCTTAATCGCGTAATTTTCTGCTGGAAGTCCAAACGCGTCCCAGCCCATCGGATGGAGCACATTTTTTCCATTCATTCGAAGGTATCGCGACATGATGTCTGTCGCAGTATATCCAAGCGGATGCCCGACATGAAGCCCCGCGGATGATGGATACGGAAACATATCGAGCACGTAATATTTTTCTTTTTTCGAATCATCTGGCGCTCGAAAAGTTTTATTTTTCAGCCAATATTTTTGCCATTTTTTTTCAATGGTTTTGTGATCAAATGATTTTGGATCGATGTCAGCCATAACGTGAAAGAAAGATCAGAAAGATTGTAACAAAGAATGTGATTGTCAGAAATGTTTTCCGTAGGGGCCGCCCCGCAGTGCGGGGTTCAGCCCCTACTTTTTATCTATATTAATTACCAAACTGTACAATAATCATCGGTATTGCCACGAGTTTCACGCATTCTTCTCATACCTCTTCTCACTTCATCGTTATACGCAGCTACTGTCTCGTCGAATCTTGCTTTAGCTTCCATTTTTGCTCGAGATTCATCTGATGTTTCGCTTTTTGAGTAATCCCAACCGTAGATTTTGTTTGGATCTCGATCTTCTTCTTGAGTGTCAGTTTTTGTGACTATCTGAGGTTTTGAATCTCTTTCCTGAGATCGAAACATCATTCCTCCTCTCATTTTATTTATCGTTTCCATAAAAATTAGAAAAAAGAATAAAAATAAAAAATTAAAATTCACTTCATATTTCACCCGAAGGTGTTCACTGTGCCGCTCTATTCTAAAAGGTTTTGGAATCATAAATAAAAATTACACGCACAAAAAAATCCGCGTTCCTCAAGCGCGGATGTGAGAAGACGAAATTAAATTTTACAAAAATCTTCTACCCGCGCTGAATGCGAAGGAGAAGAAGGAGACTGATATTTCGAGCTGAGAAAATCATTTGCAAAATAATTAATACTGAGCAATTTATATTCCATTTTTCAAGACTTGTCAACAGCGATGGCTCTTTTTCAAAACCAGTGCGTAAGGAGAAGATTCAGAAGAGCATTTTTCATCTGAGCTCCGTCATCCCGACTCGCGAAACTCAGCGTCAGGAAGGCTTCAAGGGAAAGTGAATGTTTACCAACTGGAGGGATCTCTCATCACCAATTTTGGACACTGAATTTAGTTTTCATTTCTCGTGGCAAGAAATGCCTCCAGAGAGACATCCTCAGTTTTTTCTCAATATTTTCTGATGTTTCATGTCTGGAGTCGACCACAAAGTCGTCGTGTTGGGGCATGACGGAACAGAGGGAATTGTCAAGAAAACCTGATTTGCGGAACTCATAATTTTCGCAGTTCTTGTAAAATTAGATATGATGTGTGCGATGAATATCTCACTCCATGACTTTTCAGGCCTTCTTCTCGATTTTGATGGAACTCTCGCAAATACGGAGCCGATCCATGCACTCGCACTGAAAATTTTTTTTCATGGCAAGGGATATGAATTTGGAGAAAAGGAACCAGGGAAAGCAACGAATCTTATTTTTCGAGAATGGGGAATGAAACAGCAAAATGAAAAACTCGCAGAAAGTTTTTTTGAGGAATATTGTCTGTTTCTCCCTGAATTTTTCCAAAAAAATTATGATGTCATTTCATGGCAAAATGATACCTTTGATTTTCTCAAACGTACGGAAGATGTCGCCAAAGTCCTTGTTACGGGATCATATGAAAACTGGCTCCGAGCGCTTGATCCAAAGCTTCATATTTTTGAAAATTTTTCTCTTTTTGTCACCAGAGAAGATGTTCTTCCAGATCATGAAAAACCAGATCCTCTCGCATATATTCTTGGAGCCGAAAAATTAAAACTTCTCCCGTCAAAATGCCTCGCTCTCGAGGATTCGTATTCGGGGATTCTTTCCGCAAAAAGAGCTGGGTGCACTGTTGTTGCCGTAAAAAGAGACTCGACAAAAGGCTTTGAATTTGCTGACATGGTAGTGAATTCTCTTACCGAAATTCTCTAATGTGCTCCTCATTGAAAAAAATGGCTCTTATATCGATGTTTATCGGACTTTCGATTCTCTTTTTTGTGGGAGATCAGATATCGAAAATGCTGGCGGAGACATATCTTTCTTCTCAAGACATTCCAATTCTGCAAGATCTTTTCCGTTTTCATCTGAGTTATAACAGCAACCTTGCGCTTTCTCTTCCGTTTCCTCTCTGGGCACAGATCAGTCTTTCTCTCGCCCTTCTCATCGGAATGGGAATATATTTTTTTTGGCTCCATCCTGTGAGAACTTTTCCAGAAATTCTCGCAGTTTCGCTCATTCTTGGCGGCGCGCTCGGGAATTTGATGGATCGTATTTTGCAGGGGAAAGTAGTGGATTTTATCGCGGTGTGGAAATTCCCAGTTTTTAATCTTGCTGATACATGGATTTTTCTGGGAGTAAGTTTTTTTCTTTTGCGCGAAATATTCTGGAAAAAATAGGTTTTGTATTCCTTTTTCTTCAGTTTTTTGTCATTATGCATACATAATTTTGCCAGTTATAGTATATGTCGCAAATTCCTTCCCTCACAACACTTCTTCTGAGAATTTTTTCGGGAATTGCAGGAGGACTCATCGGAGTGATTTCGGCGCTCCTCATTGTTTTTACAGCTTCATTTGTTGAAACCGGAGGAGAAGACATTCCATCATCACTGACCATCTCTTTCTCGAATGTTGTCGTGCTCTCAATGGTTTTTGTGGGCACATTAGTTTCGAATCTTTCCGTAGGACTTTTCCTCGGATTTTTTGAGAAAACAAAATACAAATCTCTCCGCAGAATTTCTTTGCAAATTTTTATCTTCACATTGGTGCTATTTCTTCTTTTTCTTCCGGCATATCTTATAGCAGTTGAAAGCCAACTCAGCGTTGCAAGTGTGCACTTCTTCGTTTCCGCTCTCGTCGCAAGTTTACTTTGTGAAATTATGAGTGGCTCCAGAAATAGTCTCACAGGACTCCTTGGTGTTCTTATTTCCGGGGCACTTATCTTTGGAATCTTTTTCCTCATCGTTCAAATGTCGCTCAAAAACTCCATTCTTCTTATCTTTGCGCTTCCCATCGCATGGATATTTATTATTTTGGGAGTATATTTCGCAGAAGTTCTCCGAGGTTTTCTTTTTAAAATTTATGGATGGGATCCATTTTTACAGGTATCTTTTCCTGACGAACTCGAAAAATGATACGGGAAAAATTTTATATTGAAGGCGGTATCCCTCTTTCGGGAACAGTTCGAGTTTCAGGCTCGAAAAACGCAGCACTTCCCATACTTGCTGCGAGCATTTTAGTCGGAGGAAATAGCAGAATTTCTGATGTTCCGGAAATAGATGACACGATTTCGATGATGGAAATTTTAGAAATTCTAGGAGTAAAAATCACTCGTGATAAAAATTCGATAACATTTAATACAGAATCAATTCAATTTCCGAAACAGGGAAAAGATTTTTCTGCACATATAAAAAAAATGCGCGCAAGTATTCTTCTTTTGGCACCACTTTTAATACGATTTGGGTCCGTACGGATACCATTTCCCGGCGGATGTGTTCTCGGAAAAAGACCTGCAAAAAGCCATTTTATGGCATTTGAGGCATTTGGAGCGAAGGTTGAGGAAGATGGCGATATGATCGTCCTTTCCTCTCCCAAAAAACTTTCGCCAGCAACAGTCGTTCTTCCAGAAATTTCTGTAACAGCGACAGAAAATGCCGTTATGGTCGCATCTGCCATCGAAGGAAAATCAGAAATTCGAATGGCAGCAGCTGAACCGCATGTGCAAAATCTCTGTGAATTTCTCGTTTCTGCTGGTGCGAAAATAGAAGGTATTGGAACTCATACGCTTCACGTATGGGGAACAAAACATCTGAAAAACGGGAAAATTTCTATTGCCTCTGATTATCTTGAAGCCGGAACTTTTCTCCTTGCGGGAGCCGTCACAAACGGAGAAATAACGGTGCAAAATGTGGAAGAGCACGACCTTGATTCTTTTTTTCAAAAATTACGAGAAGTGGGAGTGAATTTCGAACTTTTTCCAGATCGAAAAGAGGTGCGAATACATAGGGCAAAGAAAGAATTCCATCCGGTCAAAATTCAAACCGGTGTTTTTCCTGCATTTCCAACAGATCTCCATCCGCAATTTGCTGTTCTCCTCACAAAATGCCAGGGAACTTCTCATATTTTTGAAACCCTTTTTGAACGAAAATTTGCCTATCTCCTCGAGCTTGAAAAAATGGGCGCAGATGTCGAAATTATGAATCCGCATCAATTTCTCATCCATGGAGGAAAACGTCTTCAGGGAACTTCCGTTGCGAGCCAGGATATCCGCGCCGGCGCAGCCATGCTTCTTGCCGCCCTTGCGGCAGAAGGAGAAACAGAAATTTCTAATATTCACTATATTCATCGAGGATATCAGAACATTGAAGGAAAGCTCAAATCTCTTGGCGCGAAAATTGAGAGGAAAACAGAGAAATTTTAGATTTTAAATTCTGAATTTTAGATTCACTTACGAATGCCTTAAATCCTTTCTTACCTAGAGTCTAAGAATTAACAGTGATAAGAGATAGGAGGTTTGGTTTTTGGAAAGTGAGGAGAAACTCTGAGACGGCTTCGATGAGTTTTTTGAAGGAAGTGAAGCAGTGATTGTGAGTTACTTCAAATCGTAACCAT
>JACRHZ010000003.1 GCA_016220175.1 Candidatus Peregrinibacteria bacterium | reverse complement strand
TGTCGAAAAATATCCGCAGTTAGCAGATGTATTTTTAGATTTTGGAGTTCATTGTGTCGGATGTTACGTCTCTTCGTATGAAACCATTGAGCAGGGGATTCTCGGTCATGGATTTTCGGAAGAAGAACTCGATGAATTTTTAAAGGAAATCAATACTATTGTTCCTAGGAGTCACCCGTCCCCGGGTGACCAAAGGGTCGCCCCAGAAGAGGCGACTCCTTACTAAAAAAAGTGTCGACGAACTCCGACGACAGATTCGTATTGATAATTTAATCAAATTAAGATAAACTTAAGATAATCTTTAGATAATCATATGATCGCTATTTCCGTTCGCGAACTTCGGGAGAACTTCCCAGAAGTCGCTACCAGACTCAAGAATAAGGAAACTTTTCTTCTCATATACAACAGCGTTCCTATTGCTGAAATTCGACCGACTCAGATGATTCAAACATTTGCCGAAGCTACAGAAAAAGATGTAGAAATTGCCAACATACAAGATGTGGGAGAAGATTTCTTGGACAAAGAAGAACTGAAATATTACCTCTCACTCAAGAGAAAATGAAAAAAGGAGAAATATACCTTATTAACTTCGAACCTGCTCTTGGGGCGGAAATACAGAAAGTCCGTCTAGGAATTATCATACAATCAGAGACTATTGACTCAAAGTTAATCACCGTAATGCCTATTTCATCAAAAATAGAACTCCAGAAGGAATATGATATTTTTCTGAAAAAAGATAATCAAAATCGTCTTTTTTGTGATTCAGTAATTAGGACATCTCAAATTTCTTCCTTCGATAAAAAAAGATGTATTCATTTTATTGGTTCTGTTGATACAAAGACTCTGCGAAAGGTTGATATATATCTCAGAATACATTTTGATCTTTGAAATCTGGAGCAGTCTCCACATTCAGCACGTTTGTAAACGTGCTCCTGTTATTGTTTGAAATTCATATGAAATACCTCGCGACAGACAATTTCTCGAAATATAAGTGTCGACAAACTCCGACGACAGAACGTAATTTCGAGCGTTCGTTAAATATACAGCTGGCACGTTTTTAGGAATTTGCAAAAACAAAACAATTCTTTTAAACTGTGAGCCGATTTTTGTCCATTTTCCTGTGAAAAAAATTTTCTTAGGTATCTTCCTTCTCTTTAGCATAGCGCTCCTCAACGGATGCAGCTCAAATTCACAAAATAATATTCTTTCTCCAGAAGAAAGAATAACGCCCACAAAAGAGGACATAAAAGAAAATACCGAAATACAAATTAAAGAAGAGGAAAAGATTCTTGAAGGAAGTTCCGAAACGCCATCAGCAAAAGAAACGCCTCTTCCTCAGGGGATACAAATCACTTTTGATAGTTGTGGAGAAAAAGAGAAATATGCTTCATCTTCGTGGTATAGCGATTTTATTGCTGCAGCACAAAAACTGAATCAGATCGAAGACTATGAGGTTAATTACCTGGGGAACGACTATAAACCACTTCCCAATGAACCATTCCAAGTCGACCGAATTACTGACATCTGCTTTTCTGTAAATGGAAATATGGTGCTCGCTCTTGCTCCCGGAGACTATGGTGGCATCGGATTTAAACTCCTCAAATATGATACCGCTTCAAAAGTATTGAGCCTAGCAAAAAGAGAAGATATTCACGGAGGGAAAGAATCAAATTGGTACAAAAAAACCGACGCAAATTATCAGAAACAGGGCATTCCTCAGAAAGATCAATATGTTTGGTTCGCAACCCCACGAGAATTTGGAAAAAGAGTTGGGAACCAAATTATTATGACGGGAAAGGACGGAGAGGCGGGCGTCACACAAACAACAGAATTTATCTATGATTTCAGGAAGAACTATGTGACGATAATCAAAAGGTGTAATTCTGACGTTAATTCCGACAAGGAGAAATCTGGAACAGATAAGTGCACGGAATATTCACAAATACCCTCATTATAATTTTTCAGATAGCCTATTTTCCTTCCTCAGGAGTCTCCAGTCCTCGAGTGATCCGCGAAATTATCCACTCACCGCCTTCCACATTTTCACCGCTTCTCCCATCTCCTTCACATCATGCACTCTTACGATGGATGCGCCGTTTTGAATAGCAAGAAGTGAGGAAACGACGGAAGCGACGACTCGATTTTTTGGATTTTTAGGATCAGAAACATTTCGGAGAAAACTCTTTCGCGAAGTGCTCACGAGAAGTGGACACTCGAATTTTTTGAATTCAGAAAGTCGACGAAGCACTTCAAAACTTTTGTCGGGATCTGCCGACAAAAATGCTCCCATTCCGGGATCAAGGATGATTCGATTTTTTAAAATCCCCTGCTCTTCGCAGAATCGTAATCTTTCCTCAAAAAATGAACTGATTTTTTGTACAATATTTGATTCTGATGAATTCTGAAAAGTCGTCCGTGCGGTTTCATCTTTGGAATACATGATGCAAATTTGAACATTCTCATACTGACGAAGCACCTCACCCATTTTTGGATCGCCACGAAGTCCAGTGACGTCGTTGATCATTGCTGGCGCAAATTCCATCGCTTTTTTCACAACCTCTGCTTTCCACGTATCGACGGAAAATGGGATTTTCTTTTTCTGAAGTTCTGGAAGTATATTTTCAGCCGATTCCATTCTTCTTCCGCAAGAACTTCTTTTGAATTTGGAGCGGAACTTTCGGCTCCCACATCAATCATGTCGGCGCCTTCCGACATCATTTCTTCTGCTCGCTGAATTGCTTTTTCAGGATTCAAGAAATCGCCGCCATCCGAGAAAGAGTCGGGGGTGAGGTTGAGGATGCCGAGGATGAAAGGAAGTTGTTTGAGAAACATTTTTTGATTTTGGAAGTGAGGGAAGTATAATAGCGATGTGGAGAAAAATCACGCAACCGAATCTCTTTTTCGTTTCTTACAAAACAACGCTATGAGAACATCAGTCATGTTCACTTCAGTACTCTTGGGGATAATTTTTCTCACTGGATGCGCGAAAGAATCAACTCCGGCAATTCCAAATCAAAAACTTGTGACAAAATCAAGTGATACTATAGGATTCGCAAAAACTTATGAGGACAAAAAAAATGGATTTGAAATTCAATATCCGTCATTTTTCACTATAACAGGAAACCCGACGATCGATTCTGGCAATATTATTATGCGAAATGGGACCTGTGATACAAATAACAAACTGTGTTTTACTAGTACTCAAGCCATTATGCTATATGTATCTGACAACAAAGATAATGAAACCCTAGATGAGTACTATCAAAACAGAGCGAAAGATGTAAATATAAAAAATTTAAAAAAAATAAAAATATCGCCTTTGCCTGAAAATTTTAACGAGGATGAATGGATAGATGCTGTACGATATGAATTTGATGAAGCCCCGAAACAACAAGCTGGCGGGTATACATATATTCTCTATGAAAAAGAGAAAATTTTTGAAATAACAATTTTGAGTTATGTGAATTATAACAACCTATTAGATGACATGATGAGGACTTTTATCTCAAACAAGGACTCGGAAGACCCGAATTCCCAACAAGAACAAAATATATCAGAGAAGAGTTTAAAAAAGGATGAGATGCTCCCTCAAATTACTTTCGATGGATGTAAGAAAATTCCAGAATATTCGGAAGAAGAGTGGTATTCAGGATTTAAATCTATAGCTCAAGAATTCTTCAGCCAGATATCAGATGCTTGCTACTCTCAAAATGGTGGCATGCTCTTATCCCTTGTTCATGGAGAATATTGTGAATCTGGCTCAATTTATAAATACACCATAAAAAGCAGCTCTCTTGAGAAAGCAACATTAAATGAAAAAGGAAGGGGCTGCCTAGCTGGAATGAAAAATTTTGGAAAAAGGGAAGGAAATATTATTAAAATGGAAGGATTTGGTGGTGATGCGGGATGCAGTTCCAAGATGTTCTATGATTACGATTTTTTAGGGAATAAAGTGATGCTCGTTAAGGAATATAATATTTGCGAAGGAGATAAAGAAGGTGTTTGGCGGAATTATTAAAGATGACCGAAATCTTTATTCTTTTTGACTTTGACATCTTTTTTGTATCATGAACAGTGAATAACTTTCCTTATGCCCCCGTCAAAAAAACGCATCGGCATCCTCGGCGGAATAAGCCATGAATCCACTGGGAAATATTATGAGCTTCTTCATCAGAAATATTTTCAAAAATTTGGAAATTATTATTTCCCCGAAGTCGTTATCTTCAGCTTGGATTTTCAAAAATTTACCGATTTTGAAGACACCAATAATATGGTCGGATATATCGACTATATTCTGTCGGGAATTCGGGTATTAGAAGATGCTCATACCGACGTCATTATTATGGCAGCGAATTCTCCGCACAGCGTTTTTGATGATATCCAAAAACAAACCGATACGAAAATGATCAGCATTGTAGAAGTAACGGCTGAGGCAGCGAAAGAAAAAAATTACAAAAAGCTTCTTCTTCTCGGGATAAAATACACGATGCAGAAAAATTTCTATGCTCCCATTTGCGCGAAATACGCGATTGAAGTCCTCGTTCCGAGTGAAGATGAGCAAAATGAAATCAACAACATTATTTTCAAAGAACTTTGTTTGGGAAAAGTAAATGATGCGTCTCGAGTGAGACTCCTAGAAATTATGAAAAAATATGATGTGGATGCCACCATTCTGGGATGCACAGAACTGCCACTGATTTTAGATACAACGAACACCACTCAGCCGCTTCTAAATCCCATGGATATTCATGTAGAGTCGGTTTTGAAGTATATTTCCGAAGGATGAGTTTCCCCCAGCGGTCGAATCTTCTCGCCCCCGCAACGCGGGGGAAAGCGACTCCGCTAGAAGAAAAAATTATTTATAAATATTATTCTTTGGATTACAATGAATTCCTCTTGAAAACAATGTAACCATCTAAAATTATGAACTTCGACTACACCCAAACAACATCAAAAAGCTTTGATGAAGCCGTAAAAAGCGTTGAAGAAGAAATCGCCAAAGCAGGCATGCGAGTTTTGCACATTCATGATCTACAAAAAAACTTAACAGAAAAAGGTTTTCAGAGGGATTCGTTTAAAATCATTGAATTTTGCAATGCCGGATATGCCAATGCTTTTTTAAACGCCGATATTAAAATCGGACTTTGCATGCCGTGTAAAATCAATGTTTACATCAAAGATGGGCAAACCTTTATTTCCGGCATGCGCCTGGCTATCCTCGCTCAATTTTTCCCAAATGTTGATCTCGGAGATAAGCCGCAGGAAATTGATAAAAAAATCCAGGATATTATCAATAATTCTCGATAGTATGAAATTCTTATCATCGGCATTGGAATTGGCGTATTTCTATCTTGGTTTAAAATTTGGTCCTCAATTTTTTGAAACAATTTTTTAAGGGCATTTTATGAATCCATACGAAGAAAAACTAAAGAAATTTTTACAAGAGAATAATATTCAGGCGGAACATATTCATTTCGATAAAACTGTGCACACTGTAGAAGATGCCTGCAGAGAAGCAAATGCTGAACCGGATGACTTCATTAAAACGATCTGTATGATTACTGGCGATAATAAAACGATTGGTGCAATTGTCCTCGGATCATACAGAGCCAGCACATCAAGAGTCGCGAAAGAGTTGGGAATTGAAAGACCGAGTGTTGCAACACCAGAACAAGCTCTTGAAAAAACTGGATATCTGGTGGGCGGAACTCCTCCTTTCGGTTACGACGGGATATTTCTTATTGATCCATTAGTTTTGGAGAAAGAAGTTGTTTATGTCGGCGGCGGAGCCCCAAGTGCTCTTGTGAAAATTTCAACAAAGGAATTATTGAAAGTAAATAAGGGGAAAATTGTAAGAATACGAAAATAAGGAGATTTTCACAATCGAGCTCGTCTTTTGAACTTCGACATTTTTTTGTATCATAAGCACGAAAAGGGCATTTGGAGAATACTTTACAAAAAAATAACAGGAGTTTACAAAGCGTACATTCTAAAATTATAAGCACCACCCTAGAGATAAAATAAGTTTATATTTTATTTCTAGACATGAAACAAGTTCGCAAGCCAATCAGCTTCAAAGAGCGAGAGGAAATAGAGAGGATGTTAGAAAAGAAAAAGTC
>JACRHZ010000002.1 GCA_016220175.1 Candidatus Peregrinibacteria bacterium | reverse complement strand
TTCCAATTTGCGATACGATATCTCTGTCTAAGTGAGGATTTCTTTTTCATTTTGAAAGAGGTTATTGTTCCTCCTCATCTTAGACATACTCCTATTCCCGTACAATTTATTTGTGCAACAAAGCCATTACGAATTACGAATTACGAATTACGAATTACGAATGAAGAACCATTCCTGAATTGTTTTTAATATAATCTAAAATCTAAAATTTAAAATCTAAAATTATACCGAAACTTTTCTTCTTCCCAGCATTGTCGGAACAAAATCCAAAACTTTCTCCCCAAAGTATATCTTACTCCCCATTTTTGCTCCAAGGCGAAGAAGTTCCCTTTGAATTCCCACCTTTTTCATAACATCTCTAAGACGCATAACAGCTTCTCCATTCTCAAGATCCGTCATGACTGCAATTTGATGTATTCTGGCGCCATGAATATGGAATTCATTTTTTTTAGTGGTAATATTCCAAATTCGAGCATTCATGGTGTCATCCTCAAGATGAGGCTTCAACACAATTCTTTTACGAGGAGATTTTGCGGTATGCTTTCGTTCTTTTTTCTTTTCCTCTTCGGTAATTTTCCACATTTTTTCCAAAAGTGCACTCAGACCTTTTTCGGTGATAGCAGAAATCGGGAGAATATTTTTCTGAGGAATTTTTGTTTTCTGGGAAAAATCTTTCGTAATAAGCTTTAAAAGTTCTTTATCATCCTGGAGAACGTCAATTTTTGAGAACGCCACGAGTTCTTTTTTCTTGGCAAGCTCTTTGGAGTATTTTCGAAGTTCATTTCGAATAACTCCATAATCACCGGCCGGATTTGCTCCCGAAATATCAACGAGATGCACAATTACACGACTTCTCGTGATATGTTTTAAAAATTGATCGCCAAGACCTTTTCCTTCATGCGCTCCTTCTACAAGTCCGGGAACATCGCACACAACAAGAGATCGCCCTTCAGAAAGGCGTGAAACGCCAAGATTGGGAATAAGTGTGGTAAAGGGGAAATCTCCAATTTTTGGCTTTGCCGCAGAAATTTTTGAAATGAGCGTAGACTTCCCGGATGATGGAATTCCAATAATTCCCACATCCGCAACAAGTTTGAGTTCCAGATGAAGATGCTTCTCTTCTCCCGGTTCTCCGAGTTCGGCAAATCGCGGCGTTTGTCGCGTGGAAGATTTAAAATGCGCATTTCCATATCCGCCTCGGCCTCCGCGAGCGATTACAAGGCTCATGCGATCGGAATTGAGGTCGGCAATGAGCGCGTTTGTTGCATCATCCATTACAAGAGTCCCGACAGGAACTTCCATGAAAAGGTCTTCTCCCGATTCACCATTCTTGAGATATGACGATCCGGGTTTTCCCTTTTTCGCTTCAAAATATTTTCTCGTGTGGAGATCAATGAGGGAATTTAAATGCGAATTTGCAACAAAAATCACATCGCCGCCTTTTCCGCCATCGCCTCCGTGCGGTCCTCCTCGAGGGACAAATTTTTCTCGACGAAAAGAAATACATCCATTTCCTCCTGGTCCAGCTTTAGCGGTAATAAAGGTTTCATCGCAGAACACTTTGTTAATTTTAAGTTATAGATTCTAAATTTTAAATTTCAAGAGAGATGCTCATGTTTTCTGAATATGCATATCATCTAAAATCTAAAATTCAAAATCTAAAATTTTCTCTATACATTTCCATAAGCTTTGCTACAATTCCCGCACGTACAATTCTGACCAGAAGAGATTTTTTCACAGAATCACAAAAAAAACGAGAGCATTATGCGAACTTCGCATTCTTTTCATACGCTTTTTCAAGTCTTTTTCTTTTTTTCATGGAAACACTCCAAAGAACCATTCTCGTAAAAGAAACATTAAGTGAACTTTTGAGAAGCCTCAATATTCCTGTTCGCAAAATTATTGTGGAGGAATCAGAAGATGGAGTTGTTCGGGCGAATGTAGAAACGGACAGCGCGCCGCTTCTTATCGGTTCTCATGGACAAACTCTCGAGGCACTTCAAATTATCCTGAAGCATCTCCTCTGGAAAAATAAGTTTGATGAAATGGGAAGAGTCGTGATTGATGTGAATGATTATAAACTCAAGAGAGAGGAGAAAATTTTGGAAGTTGCGGAAGCGAAAGCAGAATCTGTTCGCGCGACGAATATTCCACAATACATGCCGCCTCTTTCTCCGTATTTAAGACGTCTGGTTCATATGCATCTCGCACAAGAACGATTTGCGGATATTGAAACTGAAAGTGTGGGAGAAGAGGGAATGAGGAAAATTCAGATCAAAAAGCGGGGAACATCGAGTTTAAGTTTGGAAGGAGCGGGAGTCTAGTGCGGAATGAGGAATGCAGAATGTAAAATGTAAAAAAGGGAAAGAGTCTTTGCTCGAGCAAGCCACAAGCTTGCTCGGAATGTTTCGAGAGAGTTCGAAGAATCGGTAATGGGTGTCAACTTCTTAAAATAAGTTGACATTTTTATTATTTTATGTAAAAGTAGGTTGTAAAAAATTTATTCCTAAATATGGCAAAAAGGACACCACAGCCGAGAGCAGAAAGTTATGTTGATTTGGTTGCACCACGAGTTCAAGAATCACCATTAGCACCAACAAATGGAACAGATATCATAGATAAAATTGTGTGCGAAAAAACAAAACAGATCATGTCGCAATTAAAAGGACTAGTAAAATCCATTCTTTCTGCTGAACATGCTAATCTCGCAGAGGTTATCGTTGATACTGTTCGTCTCCAAATTACCGAAGCGACAAAAAACACCTTAGTAGCTTTGCAAACGAATGGAGATAAAATTAAAGAACTTGCTCAAACAATGGCAGTAACAGTGACGAATCTTATTTTTCCTCCAAAAATGAAAGGTGTAATAACCGACGAAACAAAAGAAAGTATGATAAAATCTTTAACAAGATTTTTCGGAGAAGAATTTAGAAATACAAAAACCACTTCTCAATAACTATCCCCGTATCATCTCAAAAAACTCAGCTCGAGTTCGAGGATCTTTTTTGAAAAGTCCGCGGACAGCAGAAGTTTCCATTATTGCATTTTGTTTTTCCACGCCGCGAGATGAAACACAGAGATGCTTTGCAGAAATAACTACTGCTACACCTTTCGGCTGCAACAGTTTTTCGATGGTGTCAGCGATTTGCGAAGTAAGACGTTCTTGATTTTGAAGCCTTCTTGCAAACATTTCCACAATTCTCGGGAGTTTTGAAAGCCCAATAATTTTTTCTTTCGGAATATAGGCCACATGCGCTTT
Organism: Candidatus Peregrinibacteria bacterium; assembly: GCA_016220175.1. NCBI lineage: Bacteria > Candidatus Peregrinibacteriota > Candidatus Peregrinibacteria bacterium. The sequence continues at coordinate 2,732 of JACRHZ010000002.1, read as the reverse complement.
TCCAAGAATCGGAAGCAAATGGTGTTCACAAAGGGAATGGAACTCAATATTTCGGCAGAGAATCATCTCGTCGTAATTTTCTCCATCAAAAAACGTCACCATATCTTTTTCATCTTGCGTATATCCAGCGCATGCTTTTTCCCAAAACTTCGCTACACGCCGAGGCGTGTTTTTGAGCCCTTCTCGGGAAACGTCTTCTCCAATTGCTTCGAGAAGCATTTTGGTCGCCAATTCAATTTTTTTCGTATCCATGGAAAATTAGAGAAGCAGAAAGCTCCGGCAGTGTACCGAAAAAACACCTGAGAACACAACAATTTTGGAGAGGTATTATTTTCGAAAAGAGAGTATTATCGAAGTTGCTTTTCATCTTTTTTTGTATTTTTATGAGTACTACGAAAGAAAGTTTTATTGCCGAGCTCAATAAAGCTCTGGAATGGGAATACGCCGCCGCGATTCAATACGTTCAACATGCTGCCATGATTACCGGTGATGAATATGACGCTATCACAAAAGAACTCATTGTTCATTCGAATGAAGAAATGACGCACGCGGTGATGGTTTCGAATATCATTACTGATCTTAAAGGCGTTCCAACAATTGATGTGGAGAAGCGGGAAGTGTCTGCAGATTCAAAGACAATGCTCGAACAAGATCTTGCAGGGGAAGAACTCGCAATTAGTTTGTATAAAAAACTTATTCAATCTACTGATGAGTTAAAAGAATATGGCATTCGAAGAGTACTCGAAGATATCCTCCTGCAGGAAGAAGAACATCGCAGGGATCTTCTCAATTCCTTGGGGAAATAGAAGGATTTTTAGAAAGATTTTCTTTAGTCGTTCCATAACATATTCTCTGTAGGACGCGGGTGAAATAACTGCGGAGTTTTTGTGAGAGCTTCACTGCATTGATTAGCCCGTTTTCTTATGGCTTCAATTACAGCACTATCGGGAGCATCAGAACGAACGCCCCAATGCTCACGGACTAAGAGTTTTGCTTGCTGAATTCTTGCTTCTTGAACACTTGCCTCAGGCGCATCGGGCGGTAAGCCATAAATTTCACGACGCAAAACCTCTTTCTCTTTCGATGTAAAAAATGAATCAAGTTCCTCCACAACAAAGTGATAAAAAATTACCAAAAAGACAGCGTATTTTACATATTATTTAGTAAAAGTCACGCTTTTTTCGTAAATTTTTTTAGTTGCATTCTTGTGAAAGTCACGTTTCCGGGCGATCTCTTCAAGACAAACTTCATCTTCATAAATCGAATATTGTTCTTTTCTCGAATTCCCCCTTTTCCGATTTTTTGGAATCCGAACTTTTCGTAGGCCGCTACTGCATTTGGAGAGGCGTGAACCGTAATTTTTGTGAGATTCGCATTTTTCTTTTTGCAAATATCAATACATTTTTTCAGTAACGTTTTTCCAATTCCTTTTTTTTGAAATTTCGAATGAATGAAAAAGAGAGAGATATGATTAAAGTCGCGTATTTCAATAGCACCAATTATTTTTTTCGTTTTTTCTTCTTCTGTAACAAAAATAATCCGATTTCCTTTTTTGAGTCGATCTCTTATTGATTCCGGCGTAATAACTTTCAAAAATTCAGCAATTCCTTCCTGTGAAAATCCGGGCGCAACAAATTTCGAAAAAACAGTTTTTATGAGTTTCTGCATTTCATGTTCTTCACCTTTTTTGAGTCGCCTGATGTTGTAAGGTGTGTTCACATGTGAAAATGAAAGATTGTTCTATTTCAGTAATTCCTCAGAAGCCCGTTTATTTCGTTTTGCGAAAAAATCTTTTGCGAACATAACTTTAGTATTTAAATTCCCCTATAAATAATTTTTTCCATTTGAGAATAACTTTGACTCATCCCACCAATACATGCATTTATGTATTCTTTTTCGGAACTCTTATTGTAATCTATCAAACTAAAACCATGGTTTACGGCGAGCAAATCAAGAAACAAACGCACTGTTCTGCCATTACCCTCTCTAAACGGATGGATTGCGTTGAATTCACAATGAATAATAGCCAGTTTTCGCCCAATGCTTCGCTTATTTTCTTTTTGAAGAGGAAGATTATTTTTGATAATTACTTCCAATTTTTTAAGTTCTTTCTCGATGTGCGAACTTGCACAAAAAAGAATACCCTCCTTGGAAATTTCAACTGACCTGATTTTTCCAGCCCAAACATAAAGTGTACTCAGAAAATACTTATGAATTTTAAAAAGCAGTTTTAAATTAAAAATAAGCTTTCCTGATTTTAGTAGCCTAAAAAATTCTTCATAAGTATCTGAAAGAAGTAATGTCTCAGTATCTTGGATTATTTGCGGATCTGTAATATTTAACTTATTTTTTAAAACTCCATTGCCTTCTTCATTGCCAACATTATATCGAGAATGCTCGCCCATGTTGTTTGAGTATTTTAATAGCAAAAATATTCTTTTTTGCACGTATAAGACTCATTCCTTCTATTCTTGATGAGTTTTTAACAGCTTTTTCAATGGATTTCTTGCTTATTTTTCGCATATTGTAAAGTTTAGATGTGCTTTTATTATCTCGTAAATTTTGTTTTGAGCCAATGCAAAAACTATGAGAGAAAATTCAAGGATTATAAGCACCACCCCTAGAGGAGATCAGAAATGACTTCATTTGGAGTACGATATCGAAGTGATTTTCTTGGTCTGTCGTTGAGTTTTTCTTGTACTGCATAGATTTTTTCTTCTGATACTTTGGAA
>JACRHZ010000001.1 GCA_016220175.1 Candidatus Peregrinibacteria bacterium | reverse complement strand
TCATCAGAAAAAACTGCATGAGCGTCAATGGTGTGATCTCTTTCTAAACCCAGATGTGGGATTTTTTTTAAAATAGGACCCCACCCACTATGTGTTATTTGATACTTAGCACAATCATCATCAAGCACATTTTCTAAATATAATTTAGATGGATTTGTTGAATTTACCGCGTTCACAATCACTTCATGATCGTCTTGAAATTGTTGAATAGCGGGATTTTTTATTCCATGCCTTTCATAAACATTTTTCGCTATAGTATACACGTCATCTTCCATATCATAATGAGATTGCGGTCCCACTACGATTATAGGGGCATTTGGATTCTTTGATCTGACAACATAGGCCACATTTTTCTCTCCGATTTTTTGAACAATTTGTGATAAAGATTTGTAATTTGGATATTTTACTAATTCGTTTAAGGAAATCTTATAAGGTGGAGACTGGTATTGTTTTGTTTCTTTTTTTAATCTGTCCGTCATTTTTTTTACAGAATTCCAGTTTGCCATATTTATTTTTCCTTGTTCTTTTTTTCTTAAAAATTCTTGAAAGATTGAGTCAATATCTCGAATCTCTCTATCATTAGGATTTTTTTGTTTTGCATTCTCGATTTCTGCTCTTAATGCTTCCAGTTTTTCTGTAGTGGGCTTATCGTAACCTCTATTATTATCTTCAATTACTCCAATCTAAAAAACACCCAATTTTTTCAGGATAGAATTGAGTATATGGCAACATAAAGCCAAGAAATGACAACAAGAAAGTGACGAGAAAGGCAAAAAAAGATTGACAGCAAAAGAGTCGCCAAAGAATGAAAGAGGATATATTTTCCTCTTTATATGGCCGCTTCATCACTGATCGACAACACCATTCGCAACACACTCAGAAATATCACGAAAGAGTGCACATTGCCTCAGAAGAAAGGAGTAAAAGAGTTACTTCTTTCATTGATGAGAGAAGGGACAACGGTGGTGAATCATTTGGCAGACACGGAAAAGAAGGTGCGAGTTGGAAAACAAGCCGAGAGATACCGAAGACATTTAGAGACGATAGATCTTTCCGTTGCGATTGAAGAGAGAATCGGCAGAACATTGCCGCGGGTAAAAGAAAATACCGTCATCGCGTATGACTTGAGCGATATTGCAAAACCCCATGCGAAAAAGATGGAAGGAATGGCTCGTATTTTTGATGGGAGTGAGAGAAGCGGGAGTAAAGGATACATATTCCATGGAGTAAGCATCTTCAATCAGCCAGTTATCATGCAACTTCATGACAGCAACGCAAAAACACTGAATCAAACACGACTCAAGGTGATTGAAAGAGTGCAGAAACAAACCGAGACAAGAGGGATTTGGGTCTTTGATCGAGGCAACGACGATCAGCAATTCTTTGCAGCTCTCAAAGCGCGAGATCTTCGTTTTGTAGTTCGACTTCGCTCAAATCGTCATTTTATTGAAAAAGAAACAGGTGAAATAAAGGCATGTGATGCATTTGTTCCCGGAACATACCAAGTTCTTCTTCCAAAAAGCAGAGAGGAGTACACACTGGTGGTTCATCAATATCATCCGGTACTTCAGCCGATTCGTGTGCTTACCAATGTTGCGGGGAAAGGGGCGAAAGAGATTATTGAGACATATCTGGAAAGATGGGACGTGGAGAATCTCTTTAAACAGATGAAACTCAAATACAATCTCGAGGCGATTCGGCTATTGTCTCTGAAGAAAATCAAGAATCTCATAGCTCTTGTCCAAATGGTTGTGAGTCTCAACAACTCTATTTTTGAACAGGTCGAAAAAGAGAAACAGGGGGCTCTTTCGCTTTCTTTCTCAAGTTTCTGCTATTATCGTTCTCTCTCTAGAAACAGATTTTCTTTCACCGATTTTATCGCTACGATTACGCCTGAAATCAATACTCCCGTCTTTCGCTCTCCTCAACCTGCTCTCTTTTCTTGGCGACAACTGGGAAAATTGGGTGTTTTTTAGATATTTATTCCTTGCAAATTGAAAGTTATTCCTTTAAAATGCAAGTATGATCATAAAGAGAAGTTTGACCAGCGAAATTGAAAACTCTCTTCAAGAATTCCCAGCCGTTGGAATTCTTGGTCCAAGACAAGTGGGCAAAACAACAATCGCAAAGATAATCCTGTCCAAGAATCCAAAAACCTCCATGTATCTCGATCTTGAACTTCCTTCAGATTTGAGTAAACTT